>JANYDP010000374.1 GCA_025363535.1 Verrucomicrobiota bacterium
TACAGCGGTGCGACAAACAACCTCATCGGCGGCACGAACGGCGCGGCGCGCAATGTCATTTCAGGAAACGGCTCCGAAGGTCTGCGCCTCCAGGGAATCGGCGCAGCGTGGAATTTGATTCAGGGTAATTTCATCGGCACCGATGCCAGCGGCACGACTTCGCTTCCAAACGGGTGGACGGGCCTGACGATTTTCTCCGGTGCGGCTTCCAACCTTATCGGCGGCACCAGCGCGGGTGCGCGGAACATTTTGTCCGGCAACTGGACGTACGGCCTCGTCGTCGCCGACCCCGGCACCAGCGGCAATCTGATTCAAGGAAATTACATCGGCACCGACCTCACCGGCACCAGCGCGCTCGCCAATGGATTTGCCAATGCCGCCTTATGGGGCGGAACTACCGGCAACCTCATCGGCGGCTCCGGCGCAGGCGCGGGCAATGTGATCGCGTTTGCCAACGGCCCCGGAGTGGTCATGTACGATCCCGGCACAACGAATAATTCCATCCGCGTCAATTCCATTTTTAGCAATGCCGGACTGGGGATTGATTTCAACAATGACGGGGCCACACCCAACCACCTGGGTTTTCTTGCCGGCCCCAACAACTTGCAGAACTATCCCACCCTCACCAATGCGGTCGCCAGCGGTTCCACCACGACCGTTTCCGGCACGCTCAACAGCACCGCCATTACAGCGTTTCTCGTTGACGTGTATCGCAGCACCAGCGCCGATCCGTCCGGGTATGGCGAAGGGCAAACTTACTTCGGCAGTGCAACCGTCACAAACAATGGCGGCGGCAATTCTATTTTCACTGTGGCAGCGGTTGGCAACTTTGCCGGGCAATACTTCACCGCCACCGCCACCGACAAAACCACCGGCGACACCAGCGAATTCAGCCTCGCCGTTCTGGCAACGAACGGCCCTATTGCACCGGCGTTCATCGCGCCCATCACGATGACGAGCACCGGTTTCATCGCAAAAATTTCCCTGACCATCAGCCAAAACTATCACGTGCAGGCGGCGACGAATCTGGGCGCGAATCCGATTCTGTGGATTGACCTCACCAACTTCCTGGCCGGCGCGACCAATTTTATTTTCATCGACCGCGCAGCGACCAATTTCCCACGCCGCTTCTACCGTACCGTGTCGCCATGACGGCACGCCGATCTCCGAACCGGCACGCAGCTTCACCCCTTCAAACAAGCCTAACGGGAGTTCGATACTACCGCGCTTGTCGAAATTCCAGTCCTCTGCCGATTCTTCCCCGCCCTCCTTTGCAGGATGAGCGGAGGATTCGGGAATTTACGACGACTGCTTTACCACCTACGCTACCGGCATGGCTCTGGCGGAAAATTTGAATTTGATTCGGCAAAAAATCGCGACGGCGTGCGGACGTGCCGGGAGGGATGCGAACTCCGTCACGCTGCTCGCCGTCACCAAGGGCCAGCCGCCGGAAGTAGTGAACGAGGCCGCACGGCTGGGCCTGACGCTGTTCGGTGAAAACAAAGTCCAGGAGGCCAAGGCAAAAATTCCCCTCTGCTCCGGCAAGCTGCACTGGCAGATGATTGGCCACTTGCAGTCGAACAAATGCCGCGATGCGGTGGAACTGTTCAGCATGATTCAAGGCGTGGACAGCCTCGCGCTCGCGCAGGAAATCAGCAAACGCGCCGCGCTGGCCGGCAAAACGCTGCCGATTCTGCTGGAGGTCAACGCCGTGGGCGAGGCGAGCAAATTCGGTTATCGCCCGGAACAATTGCTGGTGGAGCTGGCCCAGATTAACGCGCTGCCGCGCATTGAAGTTCACGGATTGATGACCGTGCCGCCGTGGTCGGCAGAGGCGGAAAATGTGCGCCCGGTGTTCCAGCAGATGCGCGAACTCAAGGAGCGGTGCGAACAAATTCTCGGCACTCCCCTGCCCCATTTGAGCATGGGCATGTCCGGCGATTTTGAAGTGGCCATCGAGGAAGGCGCGACCATGGTGCGGATCGGCACCGCGCTCTTCGGGCCGAGGATCAAGGCCGGGCAAGACCAATAAGGAAAGCAGGAAGCCATGAACGGATTTGTTTCCTGCCTTCCTGATTTCCTCATTCATTGGAAATCCCCGCCCGGAACCGTCGGCTGGGTTTGCGAATAACTCCCGTCGTTTTCACTTCACTTTTAATGGGGATGGATTATTTTGCGGCGTGACTGTTGAGACATTCAAGCAAGAAACGACGGCGGCTTTGAAGGCGTATGATAAATACATCATCTGCATTGATAAGACGCCGGATCAATTTCAAGCCTCGCTGATCTCGCTCCTGCTCAAAGCCATTCACGCCTACGAAAATCGCGGGCTGGGCTTCCGGCACGGCATCGCGGTGGATCCGCATCTCACCGTCATCCTGAGCGAGAACGACACCACCCGTCCGCTCTGCGGGATTTATTTCAACCTCCATTCGCCCTACCAGAAGGACTCCCTGCCCAAGACGGTTCGCGCGATGACGGAAGTATTGGACGAAAGTTCCAAGCAGACGGAGAACTAAGCGCCGCGGCAGGAATCAGGCCTCACTCCTGAAACTTAAGATCTCCCTGGCCTCCGCCAGTTCCTCGGTTGGCACCATGATGGGAAACGAAGTTTCTGCGCCGGCGAATGTAAAGTGGCCGGAAAACAACAAATCGCGCGGGTGCAAGCCCGCCGCCCGCAGCAATCCCAACAAAATCTCCGCTTCGGCCGCCGTTTGAGTTGTCTGCACCTTGCTGAAGTCCGGGGTTTTCATAAAGCGATCCTTGCGTTCTAGTGCTCTCGCACTTCATCACCGGTTTCAGCTTCACCGGAAGTAATGTCGGCAATGATGTTGTCGTCTTGCTGGGGCCCGGTGACTTTTACCTCGCCAATTTTTTGTCCCTGACGATACAGCGCCAAAACTTGCTCCACCGCCGCCATGCGGCCGGCGGGAAAATTCAAAACCACAAAGTGCAGGCTGGCATTCACGCTGGCCACCTTGCCCACCAACCCGGTGTCGGGAACCAGAGTGACCCGCGTGGTCACAGTCCCAGTCGAGGAAGTTCCGGTCGAGGACGGTTCGGGAAACGTCGCCGTGGCAGGCAGGACGACTGGGGGTTCTTTGGTGACGAGCTTCGGCGCGGGCTTCGGTGCGGGTTTCGGCGCGGGCTTGGACGTCAGCTTGGGCGCGGGCCGGGACACCGGCTCGGCCACCCGGTCGCGTTGCGGGGCTTTGACAACCAGGGGTTCGGGCCGACGCGCCTGGGGCGCAGCGTCCTCGCGCATCTGGGAGGGCGGCACGATGCCTGTCACCTCAAAAGGCTTCTCCGACTCACAACCGGCCAACACCAGCACGGCCGCCAAGGTCACAAGGAAAAACACGTATTTCATGTCCGCAGTTAAATCACACGCCCGCCACACGTCAACTCACTTTTCCGTGATGACCGTGTCGTCATGCTCGTACGCCGGCGCACAACAACACAACAACCGCAGCGGTTCCGCGCCCGTGTTCCAGAGCTTGTGCTTCAAGCCCGGCGGAATCGCGATGGCATCGCCAGGCTGCACATCGTGCAATTCCTCCTCGATGCGGATGCGGCCCGTGCCATGCGTGATGAAATAAATTTCCTCGGCGCACGGATGAAAATGTTCCTGCGTGCTGCCGCCCACGGGCAGACGCGCCTCGGCCAGACTCTGGTTGCGGATGGCAGAGTTGCGGTGGGCAAGCAACTCGCGGATTTCCGAGCCGTCCTTCGTCGTGAAGGCGGCGACTTGGTTCAAGTTTTTAATTTCCATACTGTGTTTTGAGGCGTGAGACCAGAAACGTGAAACGTGAATGATTGGTGGCGATGACTTCCTATTCACGCATCACGTTTCATGTCTCACGCCTCACTCCGGCGGCAGCGCGGATGACGCCAGCAGTTTCTGCCAGTTCGTCTGCCCCAGCACCACACCCGCGACAATCAAAATCATCGCCAGCCCAAATGTCGGCGTGATTGGTTCGCCCAGACAAAAATGCGACCAGGTGGTGGTGCTCAACGGAATCAGGTTGTTGAACAACAGCAC
>JANYDP010000443.1 GCA_025363535.1 Verrucomicrobiota bacterium
ATGGCGACGCGGCTCATTGACGCCGAATACCAGTTCGGCGGCACGCGGATGAAAACCACGCAGGCGTTGCAATGGCCGCGCCAGGACTGTCGCGATCCCGACGCCGACAGCTGGTCCGGCGGCACCGTGTCAGACACGGTCGTGCCGAAGGTCGTGGTCGCCGCAACGTGCGAAATGGCGCGGGAACTCCTGTTTGCAGATCGCACCGCCGCACCGGTGGGTGAGGGATTGAAGTATTACAACGATGCTGGCACTCAAACCGGTTATGAGAAAACAGACCGGCGGCCGGTTATCTCACACGTCGCACAAGCGATGCTCGCAAAGTTTGGTTCCATGCTGAAAAGCAAAAGCGGTGCGGTGCGGTTGGTTAGGAGCTAGTTTTCAATTCAGAATGGGAACGCGCGCCACGTAAAAACGCCGAAAAAGAGGCGTGCAAAATGGCAAGAAACAGTTAATTTGAATTCAGAATTTCTGACTGTTTCTGACACAAAAAATTCGGAAGCGTGCATGAGTGTTCATTTAGAAGTCCTTGGTCAGAAAAAGCGAATGTGAATGGAATGCCTATATTCATTGAATGAAACGAACGCTTACGAATACTCACGCATGAAGCGGTGAGAATCGCATTCAGGTTCAAGTCCTGCTATGCGCACCATTTTTTAGATCGAACGGGAGAGAACCAACTGACCGTTAGAACCATTCCTTCCGCCCATCCACGTAAATCCGCACGAATTCCTCGTCCGACTTGGTCAGGTAAATAATCCCTTCAATCAGGCCGATGATGTGAAATATCGGATACGCCACCCCGCAGGTCAGCAGCGAGATCAGCAGCATGATCAATCCCGTGCCGGTGTATCCGAGGATGAATTTGTGAACGCCAAAGCCACCGAGCAAAATGCCGCAGATGCCGGCGGCGACTTTATTGGACGCGCGGGCGGCGACATGACCCTGCCCGGATGTGAAGCCAGGTGGCACCGAGGAAATCGGCGGCGGCGTGCCGCCGGTCAGTTCGGCAAATGTGGCGAGGGGTTTCCATTCCACCGTGCCTTCGGCCTGGACGAGCGTTTCGGAACGCGCACGACCTTCCGCAATCCAGCGTTTGATTTGTTCGGCGTTGACCGGGCCGTAAGGCTGGCCGTCTGCTCCGATGATTTTATACATGTTGAACCTTTCGTTTGTAGTCACCGGTTGAAATTAAATATTCGTTCCGCCCGGAACTTCGCCGATGCGCGGCGGAATATTTTTCAGCGCGGCGGCGTCCAGCGCCCTGGCCTGCCGCAGAAGACTGAAGCTCGTCACCAGCGCCCACAACCACGCGGCGGCGAAAATCAGCGCGCCCCACTCCCCCAGCCAGGCATAGGACTGGGGCTGCGGATTGCCTTCGATCTGCTCGTACAAGCTAATCAAGTTCATCACAAACCAGCCCGTCACCAGGACGAACCCCGCCAGCGCCAGCAGTAACTGTCCACTCCCGGCAACGTATCGCCCCGCCATCAAGGAACCGAGTCCGGGCGTGGCAAGCTGGTTGAAAAGAAAACCCTTGCGCGCGTCCACACGGCTAACGGGCCGGCGGATTCGACCCGGAAAAAATGGTTTCATAGGCGTACATCAACGCGCCAAGACCGACCGGAATCGTGAACAGCAGCCCCACGCAGCACATCAGCACGCCCAGCACATTAATCAGCCCGACCAGGATCACCAAGGCAAACATCTGCCACCAATGTTTGCTGACCATCTTCCAACTTGCCTGCATCGCGGGCCAGAAACTCAGGTTCCGGTCAAGGATGAGGGGCAAAGTGAAAATCCAGTTCGTTTGCAGCACGACTGCGGGAATGAAGCACAGCAAACCCACGGCGACGACGATCAAGATATGCGCGGGCATGGGTTGTTGGTGATGCAAGATGGTCGGCATGAACACCACCAACCCCACGATGATCGCGGGAATCATGCACAAACCTGCGAGCAGCGCGGAAACCAGGCGACCCAGGAATAGTTGCAGAAAACAATTGCGAAAGCCCGCAAAGACATCGCCCGGGCTGGCCGGTCGGCGGCGGATCAATTGCAGAAAGAGATAGAAAAGCCCGCCTTCCAACGCGCCGGCGATGAACAGGTTCGCCAGGGAAAACAGCGGCCCGATGAACGGAATCGCGCCCAACAGTGCTATGCCGAATTCGATGCCCAAATAAATCAATACGGCACCCAACACCACGCCGAAATTGGCGGTCAGCAAAGTCCACGCATTGCTGATGCAACCGCCAATGTCCAAAGTGTAATCACGGCCCAGGATTTCTTCAATGGGCACCGACGCCGACGACGCACCGGTGGAAAACGGCGGCGGACTGGTGGTAATGCCGAGAGCCTCGGCAAATTCAGGATAAGCCGAGAGCGGTTGCCACTGCGCCGCCCCTTCGACGAGCGCCTGCGTGTTGGCGTTGATGCGGCCTTCGACAATCCACTGCCGGAGATGGTCGCCGCTGATGGGACCGTATTCCTTCTGGTCTGCACCGATGATTTTATACATAGCTTTCTCCCGTTCCCTTCGTTGTTGCTTTAATTTTCTAGGCGATTCCGGGCGGTGACGCAAGCAACTAAGGCGCAAGCGCCGCAAACCATGGCCCGGGCAGGTTACGCACAATGCCAAAGATCACAAACGCCGCGAGGTAAAACCACAGCCAGGCCGAATGAAACCGCGCCGCCGGTTCGCCCCGCATTTTTTTCGCGGCAAAATAAAATCCCAGCCCCGCCAGCAACGGCAGCGACACAACCAGGAACGCGTTGAAATGCAGCGCCGCCGCGAAGTCGCCATGCAGCAGCGCGTGCAACGCCCGCAACGAACCGCAGCCCGGACAATCCAGGCCCGTCACCCGATGGAAAATGCATTGCGGATAAATCGGCACGCGCACCGGATCGCAGAAAAATAAAATCCCTGCCGCCGCGCCCATCGCCGCCAGGCCGCCCGCCCAACTGATTTTTTTGACGACGACAGAGTTCATGGGCCATGCTCAGAGCCGTCGAAAGTGGTGTGTCGGTTCGGCAATGGCAGAGCTGAAAGCCACCAGACTGATCAAGCCCAGCATCACCAGCAGTCCAAGAATGGAAAGCACCAGCCCGGCAATGGCCATGCCCTGGCCGTCGTACAGCTCCGGGCTGCCTTTGATCTGCGCCAGACCGATGAGGGAAAATATCAGCCCCAGAAGATTGAATGGCAGACCGTAGCAACAAAGTCCGCCTGTGATGGAGAGGATGCCGAACACCAGTCCCGCCACGGCAAACGAATTCGTCCGGCGCGCGCGTCCGTAGCGCGGCGGCGGGAAGGGAGCCGGACTGACGGGCGGCGCGGCAAGCTGAAATTCTCCAAACTGCGCGAGCGGCTTCCACGCCGTCTCACCTTCGGCGCGGGTCAGGGTTTCGGCGTTGGCGCGACCCTCGTTGATCCAGCGGCGCAACTGCTCGGCGGAAACGGGACCATACTCCCTACGGTCAACTCCGAGAATGCGATACATGCCAGACTTTGGCCTGAATTTCCCGCCCGCGTCAAGCGGCGGCGTGCGAATTTGAAACGGTCGCGCGACCGTGGCAACAAACTCCGTTCATTGAACGCTGTTTCCGCTTGAACAAAGGCAGCGCGGCGTTTAGTACCCAACGGAAATGAAATCCGTCCGCCGCTTTAACCCGTGCCGTCCGTGCGTTGCCCCATGAGTCAACCCACCCGACCCACTCAACGCGTGAACGTCCTCGGCATCGGCTTGAGCGCGATTAACCTGGACTCCGCGCTCGCCGCCATCAGCGACGCGCTCGCAAATAAAACCAAGGGCTACATCTGCGTCACCGGCGTCCATGGCGTGATGGAATCGCAAAGCGACCCGACGTTGCGCGGCATTTTGAACCGCGCCTTTCTCAACACGCCCGACGGGATGCCGATGGTCTGGGCCGGGAAGCTGCGCGGCTTCCGCGAGATGGATCGCGTCTATGGGCCAGACCTCATGCACCTGGTCTGCGACTGGTCGCGGCAAAAAAATTACAAGCACTTTTTATACGGCGGCGCGGACGGCGTGGCCTCCGAACTCAAGCAGCGGCTGGAGGAAAAATTTCCCGGGCTGAAAATCGCTGGCACTTACACCCCGCCTTTCCGCGCCTTGAACGCCACCGAGGAGGCGGAACTGATCCGCACCGTCGGCGAATTGAAACCCGACATCCTCTGGGTGGGTTTGAGCACGCCCAAGCAGGAGCGGTTCATGGCGCAATACGGATCCAAGCTCGCCACCACGCTGCTGTTTGGCGTGGGCGCGGCGTTTGATTTTCACGCCGGCCGCGTGCGGCAGGCGCCGCGCTGGATGCAGCGCAGCGGATTGGAATGGCTGTTCCGCCTGGGCTGCGAGCCGAAGCGATTGTGGAAGCGCTACCTCAAGAACAACCCGGTGTTCGCGTGGAAAATCTTCTGGCAACTCACCGGTTTGAAAAAATACGACTTGCCGTAGCCACCCCTCAGCATTTCAGGATTTGGCTACGCCTTCCCCTGCCGGACTTTTTCCTTTTTCTCCTCCAGCTCGGCCTGGATTTTTTTGCGCTCGCTGACAAGTTGCTGCTGCAACTGCTCGAACTTCTCCGCATCACCCGCCGACGCCGCTTTATTCAGTTCGTCCTTCAACGCGATTTCGCGCTCGGCAATCTTGGCGGTGTATTTCGAGTCCAGTTCGGCCAGTTGCTTTTTCTGGACGGCGGACATTTTGGCGGCAGGAGAATTTTTGCTCAACCGTTCCATCGCGAGTTCGTAGGAGGATTTCATAAATCAGTGCGCCGCTTTTTTCTTCCACGGCATGTCCGGGAATTTTTCCGGCTTTTTTGCCGTCAAGATCGAGGATTCCAAGGCGGGCTTGGCCATTTGCAATTCAGGATTTTCCGCCGTGGTCTCACCCGCTTTGGCATCCTGCCGCCACGAGGAAATGCGCGCCTGCAATCCGTGATGCTCGGCGGTTTTTTTGTCGCCGGCCTTCATGTAAAACAGCGAGAGGTTCGTATGCACCAACTGTTCGCCCGGCTTCATCTTCTCCGCCTTGTGACCTTCGGCAATCGCCGTGGCAAAATCACCAAGACGATAATGCGCCATGCCGAGCGCGAGCTGCGCGTCGAAGTGCGCAGGGTCGGACGCCAGCACGGCCTTCAGCTTGGCAATGGCGGCAGCGTAGTCGCCCGTGCTGAAGTCGAACATCGCGTCGTCGTATTGCTCCTGGAGCGTCGGCATAAGAGCAGCGTAGCGGAAAAATTCCGGGTTGTCCAAATAAGCCGGGGATTTGCAGCGCTAATGTCTCCGGCATCCATTGCTCACAAATGCGGCGCGGCAGGCTTGTTGGGCGCGGCGAAGGGCAGCGCGCCTTGCGCTTTTAGTTTCCGCTTAAACACCTTGTCGCCGCAGGTGCAGAAGATCGTATCGAAGTTCTCCCCGCCAAACGTCAGGTTCGCCACGCGACCATTGGGGGTGGGCAAAATGCAATTCACCCGGCCAGTCTGATCACACACTTGCACGCCCATTTTCGTGGCAACGTAAAGCCGTCCGTCGCGGTCGCAGCGCATCCCGTCCGCGCCGCTTTCATCGGCGGTGTCAGGGACATGCAGCCGATAGTAACGCTGCTTGTTGGTCAGCGAACCATCCGACAAAATCTGGTAGCTGTAAACCCAGTGCGAGCGCAGATCATCCACATAAAGCAGCGTCTGGTCGGGTGACAGCGTGACGCCATTCGGAAATTTCAAGCCGGTGTCCACGATGTGCTTTTCGCCGGTGGCGGAAACAAACCATACGTTGCCGGGCTTGTTGCCTCCGTCAATCGGCTCGGTGGCGAAGAGCGAACCATCGCGGCGCACCACGAGGTCGTTGCCCTGGATGTCCTCTGCAAGCGTGGTGAATTGTTTCGTCACCGGATCACAAACGATGATCTGGTTGCTGGCCGTGGCGATCAGGTAAAGTTTTCCGTCCGCGCCAAACGCCGCGCCGTTCGCCTTTTTTGTGTCGGCTAAAAACTTCTCCACCTTGCCGTCGAGCGTGATTTTGAAAGTTTTGCTCGCGGGAATGTCGTTGAAGAAAACTTCACCGAGCGCATTGACCGCCGGGCCTTCGGTGAATTGGTGCCCACTGGAAACCAGTTGCCAGTCTTCACCAGAAATCAGGAGGTCGTGGAGAAATTGATTTTTACTTGCACCCCCCTTCACCGGCATGGGCCAGTCGTGCCAGAGAAAGCGCATCGCATCGGGGAACACCGCCGTGGCTTGCTTGCCATTGTGACCGCCATCACCCCAGATGTGCTCGTGTTCGTAACCCGCGAAGGTCAGCGCACGTTCCATTTCCTGGTTGGCCATCCACCAGTCACCGCCGTAAATGTTGAGGTCGTTTGTGCCGTCCTGTTGAAAAACGCAGATGGCCTTCGGCTCGAACTTGCGGAGCAGCGTCGGATACTCGTTGCCGCCGCGCAATCCAACGAACGTGCCGATGGAACTAAACACGCGGCTGAAGGCATCAGGTCGTTCCCACGCCGCCGTGAAGGCGCAGATGGCGCCGCTCGACGCGCCGCCGATGCAACGGTCATTGCCATTGGTGGAAAGGTGAATGGCGCGGCCGTCGGCGGCGGTCATTTTTTCGACGGCGGGGAAAATTTCCGTCAGCACAAAGCGTGCGTAATCCGGGCCGAGGCCGTCGTACTCCAGGCTGCGGTTGAATCGGTCGAGCGCGTTCGTATCCGCCGCTTTTACCACGCCCGGGGTAAGGAACACGCCGATGAGGGCGGGGATTTCTTTTTTGGCGATGAGATTGTCGAACACTACTGGCGCATTGAAGCCGCCGCCATCCTGCCCGACATAGACGCACGCCGGCGTGGCCGGATCGTATTGTTTCGGCACATACACCGAGACTTCGCGCGTCGTGCCGGGAAAAATCTTCGAGCGGTCAAACGTGAACTTCAACAGTTCACCCGCCGGCACGCCTTCGTGCCGTTTGGAATCTTCGGTGAGCGGATAATCCGTCTCCGCACGGAGGGTGGATTGCGCGGCGAGCATAAGTGTAAACGCACACAGGGCCAGGATGCCGGGTTTGAACATGGTGTAGTCTTTCACGGTTGGTTTTGCCCGTGAGTCTGCCCAACGCCTCGGTTGCGGGTCAAGTCTGCGCCCACCCAAACAAAAAGAGCATCCGGGTGAACCGGATGCTCTTGAATTGATTTGAACTTTTAGCGCTAGCCGAGCAGCGGATTTTCCGCTTCTGCCGCCGGAGCTTCTTCCACCTCGGGTTCATCCGGCAACTCTACCAGATGCTTGAGCGTCACCTTGCGATGATAGTCGAAGCCGGTGCCGGCAGGGATGATGTGGCCCATGATCACGTTTTCCTTGAAGCCGCGCAGGTAATCCACCTTGGCGCGGGTCGAGGCTTCGGTGAGCACGCGGGTCGTGTCCTGGAAGGACGCGGCACTGAGGAACGACTCGGTTTCGAGCGACGCCTTCGTGATGCCGAGCAGCACGGGGGAAGCTTCGGCGGGTTTGCCACCCATCTTCTCCACGCGTTCGTTCTCGCCTTCGAATTCCATCTTCTCAATCTGTTCGCCCCAGAGGAACATGGTGTCGCCGGGTTCGGTGATGCGCACCTTGCGCAACATCTGGCGGACGATGATTTCGATATGCTTGTCGTTGATCGTCACGCCTTGGAGACGATAAACCTGCTGCACTTCGTTCACGAGGTGCTCCTGTAATTCTTGCGGTCCGCAGATGTCGAGGATTTCGTGCGGGTCCATCGGGCCTTCGGTCAACTGCTGGCCCTTCTTCACGAAGTCGCCCTTGAACACGATGACGTGCTTGCCGATGGCGATGAGATGTTCCTCTTCCACGGCCGTCTGCTGGTCCTTAATGACGACGCAACGCTTGCCGCGCACGCTGGCACCAAAGTCCACGATGCCGTCGATCTTGGAGATTTCGGACGCGTCTTTCGGACGGCGTGCCTCGAACAATTCCGCCACGCGGGGCAGACCGCCGGTGATGTCGCGGGTCTTGGCCTGTTTGCGGGGTGTCTTGGCGAGCAAGGTTCCGGGCACGATCTTGTCGTCTTCGTTGACAACAATGTGCGCGCCCGACGGAATCGGGTAGCTCGCCAGCGTCTCGCCGTGCGAATCAGAAATGATGACCTGCGGATGCAAATCTTCCTTGTGTTCGATGAGGACCATGGCTTCTTCGCCGGTCGCCTCGTCCACTTCCTGTTTCATCGTCACACCTTCGATGATGTCATGGAACTTAATCTTGCCCGCCTTTTCGGAGAGAATCGGCACGTTGTGCGGATCCCACTGCACGAGCGTTTCGCCCTTCTTGATCTTGCCGCCGTCGCTGACGGAGATGACCGCGCCGATGACGACGTTGTGGTTTTCCAACTCACGGCCGTCTTCGCCGAGGATGGCCACGGAGCCGTTTTTGTTGAGGACGATGTTGTTGCCGTCTTCCAAGGTGACGACGCGAAGTTCGTTGTAACGAATCTTGCCGTCGTGCTTGACCTTGATGATCGGCTGCTTGAACACGCCCGCCGCCACACCGCCGGTGTGGAACGTGCGCATCGTAAGCTGCGTGCCGGGTTCGCCGATGGACTGCGCGGCGACGATGCCGGTGGCTTCGCCGAGTTTGACGAGCAGGCCAGTAGCCAGGTTGCGGCCGTAGCACAACATGCAGATGCCCTGTTTGCTTTCGCAGGTGAGCACGGAGCGGATCTTGATCCGTTCCAAGCCGGACGCGTCAATGGCCTTGCCTTTGACTTCATCAATCTCTTCGTTCGCCTTGACGAGGAATTCTTTCGGGCTGTGCGGATTGACGATGTCGTCGCAGGAATGGCGGCCGACTAGGCGTTCGCTGAGTTTGACGACTTCGTCATCACCCTCGTAAATGGGCTGCACCCAGATGCCGTTGGTGGTGCCGCAATCGCGTTCGCGGATGATCACGTCCTGCGCCACGTCCACCAACTTACGGGTCATGTAACCCGAGTCAGCGGTCTTGAGCGCGGTGTCGGCCAGACCTTTACGAGCGCCGTGCGTCGAGATGAAGTATTCCAACACGGTGAGACCTTCACGGAAGTTCGAGAGAATGGGCTTCTCGATGATGTCGCCGCTGGGCTTGGCCATGAGGCCGCGCAAACCGGCGAGCTGACGCACCTGCTGTTTGTTACCACGCGCGCCGGAGTCCACCATCAAATAGACGGGGTTGAACTCGTTCTTGCCCTGGTTCTTCTTCAGCGTGTCGAACATGACGTTGGAAATCTGGTCGGTGCAGTGCGTCCAGATATCAATGATCTTGTTGTAGCGTTCGCCGGTCGTGATAACGCCCTTGCGATACTGCTTCTCAACTTCCTTGATCAATTTGTGCGCCGTTTCGATTTCCTGATCCTTCTCCTTCGGAATGATCATGTCATCAATACCGATGGACACGCCAGCCTTGGTGGCCTCGCGGAAGCCCAGCTCTTTCAACTTGTCGAGCATGATCACGGTCTTGTCGTGACCGGCGTTCTTGTAGCAGCGCCAGATCAGATCTCCGAGCGTAGCTTTCGCTGCGACCTTGTTGAAGAAGCCGAGTTCTGGCGGCCAGATTTCCGAGAAGATGACGCGGCCCACCGTGGTCTCAATGACCTTCTTGGTGGCGTCGCCATAAACGGTCTGCTTGCCCAGATCGGGGTTCGCCAGACGAATGCGTTCGTGCGTGAAGACCGCGCCGTCGTTGTAGGCAAAGATGACTTCGGTTTTGTTGCCGAACAATTTCAACGTCCGTGAATCCGTCGGCGACGCCGTGCGCGGCTCGGCGGTCACATAGTAGCAACCGAGCGTGATGTCCTGCGTCGGCGTGATGATCGGCTTGCCGGATGAGGGCGAGAAG
>JANYDP010000446.1 GCA_025363535.1 Verrucomicrobiota bacterium
TGGTCGCCGAGCTGGTACCGGAGGCATAGGGCTGGTTTTCCATCGCAAGTTCTTTGAAGCCGAGGTGCGTGCCGGAGATGGCGTCGCGAACAAAGACCTTGATGGGCGCATCCGCTCCGCCGACCTCTTTCCAGTTCCGAATGGCACCCGTGAAAATGTCCCGCACCTGGTCGCGGGTCAGGCTGGCCACAGGATTGGCGGCATTCACGACGACGGCCACGGCATAATAGCCGATGACGTGATCGGTTAATTCGAGATTGCGGGACTGGGCGGTTTCCTCCTCTTCCTTGATGGGCGCGCGCGAAGCACCGGCAATATCACATTGTCCAGCCATCAGGGCCGCAAGCCCATAACCCGTGGCCTTGGATTCAAGGTCGAAACTGGCGGCGGTATGATCCTTTTTATATTCGGCGATCAGGCGCGGTGCAAGTTCTTCGCCGATGGTGTTGGAACCTTTGATGATGACCTTGCCGCTGGAGGTCGGGGCCGCCGGCGTGACATTCGTTTGTTCCGAGCAACTTGACAGTGTCAGAGCAATAAGGACGAGACAAGTAATTGAGGTAAATCCAGAGCACAGTTTGTGAATCGTTGCGTTCATATTTTTGTGATCCCTTCCATCATGAGTTTGATGCGCCATGATTTTCATTTTGCAGCGGGTTTATCAAGGGAATAATTGCCTTGGAAAAGGAACTTCCACTCCAACGGTCAAAGTTTGATCCAGCGAGTCTTCCCGATCCGGCTACTTTGAAGGCGATCGTGACGGAAGAAGTCTCCGACCGGAGTTATCGAGAATCCTGATTTACTGCCAATCATTGTCGTTGCATCAATTGGCGAGTTTTGATTACCGCACCGTCCAATCCCAAATAACCTCGGGATTCCCAGGTTCAGTGGTGCCGGGGAGTGTGGGGGCGGAGAGGATGGCGTTAGTTTTGAAGTAAACCGCGTGGCCGTCAATAAAGTTGAGCACCAGTCCTTTGTCGTGGCGAACGCCGAGACTCTTCCAACGGTTGGCCGGATTCACAGAATTAAACGCGGGACTGCCATTCACCACTTCCGTCACCGGATTAAATACCACATCGAACATCAATACCGTCGCGCTGGGTTTTTTTATAGCAGTGACTTTCGGCATCTTGGGATAGGCCATGTTGCCGCCGCCGGCCCCGCCCTTTTTAAGGTCAATGTTAAAAGCGTAACTGAAAAAGCCGCCTGCGCCTGCGCCGTTTAATGCCGCAAAATCCGAATCACTCATCGTAGCTGACGGACACATCCAGATCTTTCCGTTGCCGCCGGGAAAGGGAAATTTCAAGCGGGCGTTGCCAGTCGGAATGGCGTTATACTGTTGCAGAGTGCGTTCAGCGACATTTGGGGGCAGCAAATTAAACCAGGCGTTAAGGTCATCCGGCGTCCCATCGGGAAAACTTGCCATGTAAGTGCCGGCCGCACCCATCCCATCCCGTGGGATGCTGTCGTTATTGTCCACCGCATAAATGCTCTGCGCCAAACCCCACTGTTTGAAATTGGAGACGCAATTGACCTGCTTGGCTTTGGCTTTGGCCTTTGAAAGGGCCGGCAACAGCATCGCGGCCAGAATAGCAATGATCGCAATGACCACCAGCAACTCAATCAGGGTAAAGGCTGTGCCGGTGGTGGCGATTGCCGCGGCAGAAGATTTTGGTGTTTTCATGGTGAGGTTTCTTTGAATGAATTGTTTTTTAATCAGTCGGACACTCGATTTTCATGCACGTTCATCTGTGTTTGAAAGTAAAGCAAGCGTCCGAAAATAAGCAAGAGTTTCTCGTGTGGAAACGGGGTGACGAATTGGTGACACGGACGACACAAAATCAAAAAGCAGACCAGGTGCCACACTGGCTTTGGGATGGTAACATTCTGGCCGAACACCTTTTCAAGATCGGCGTCAACGCGTCAAACATCCCGGCAGAGATGGTCCTGCTCGTCCGGTGACGATGGCCGTTGCCGACGGGCAAAACATGCTGGCAACGAGGGGAGCTGCTTTGTTTTGAGCAATTTGAACGGTTAATCGCAGTTGAGTTGGCTCTTTGCTTGTGCATCATCCCCTCCGAGTGAAAGCGCGCTTGGACATTTTTCGATTTAGAATTCTCATCTGCCTGTCATTGGCCGTGACGACACTCTCGCTGTACCTCCCGGTGCTGCATCACGATTTCATCCAGTATGATGACCAGCAGTACGTCACGGAAAATCCCCGGGTGCAGGCCGGGCTTTCCGTTGAAGGGTTGCGTTGGGCGTTCGGCTTTCATGCCGGCAACTGGCATCCCCTGGCGTGGCTGTCGCACATGTTGGATTGCCAGATTTACGGTGCCAGAGCCGGTGGCCACCATCTGACCAATGTGCTGTTGCACGTTGGCAGCACCTTGCTCCTGTTCTTGGTTTTGAACGGGATGACCAAGGCCAGGTGGCGCAGCGTGGCGGTGGCGGCGCTGTTTGCGTGGCATCCGTTGCATGTTGAATCCGTGGCCTGGGTGGCCGAGCGAAAGGATGTGCTGTGCGGCTTTTTTTGGATGCTGACGCTGTGGTTTTACGCCCACTACTCTGCCAGATTGTCGGTCGTCCGGTATCTTTTCGTAATGGGATCGTTCGCCCTCTGCCTCATGGCCAAACCGATGGGCGTGACACTGCCATTTGTGTTGCTGCTGCTGGATTACTGGCCGCTCAATCGAATTGGGGATTCGGAATTTAGAATTCGGAATTTCAAAAAACTGTTGGTTGAAAAAATTCCGTTGCTGGCTTTGAGCGCCATTGCCTGTGTGCTGACGATGTCGGCGCAGGAAATTGCCATTGTCTCCACTGCGGGTCTGCCGGTTTCCCAGCGCATCGCCCATGTGCTGGTCGCCTATAATCATTATGTGATCGCAATGATTTTTCCGCAAAAGCTGGCGGTGTACTATCCGTATCAATTGCACGTTTCAGCTGTGGCCATCATTTGCGCCGCCCTCGTGCTGGGGTTGGCCACTTTTCTTGCGATAACAAATTTCCGGCGGCGACCCTACCTCGTCGTGGGCTGGTTGTGGTTTCTCGGCACGCTCGTGCCGGTTATCGGCCTGGTGCAGGTGGGCGATCAAGCCTGGGCGGACCGTTACACGTACCTTCCGTTGATTGGATTGTTCGTGCCGTTGGTCTGGTTGACCGTTGAACTCATCACCAGCCGGAGGGTTCTGCAAGGGCTGTCCGTCACAGTCGCAATGGCGTTGATTACGGTGACTTCGCTGCAGTTGGGTCATTGGAAAAATACCCTTACGCTGTTTGACCACACGGCCAAGGTCACCCAACGAAACGCCCTGGCCACCACGATCCTGGGAAGCCTGCTCGCCAAGGACGGTAAGTTGGAGGAAGCGCTGCCGTATTATCAGACGGCCTTGCGGTACTCGCCGAATTATCCCGAGGCGCATTTTTTTCTGGGCAATGCGCTAGATGAACAGGGCAAGCTGGACGAGGCGGTGGCCGAGTATGAAAAGGCGCTGTGGTTCCGGCCCACGCAGGAACAAACCCATGTCTTCATGGGCATCGCTCTCGCCAAACAAAAAAAATATGACGAGGCGATTGGGCATTACACAGACGCGCTCAAGCTCAATCCCGATTCCGCCGTCGCCCACAACAACCTGGCCCGGATTTTCCACACCTTGGGCCGGCTGGGTCCGGCCATCGAACATTACACCGCCGCCTTGCAGATAGATCCCAAGCTGGCGATTGCGCACAATAATCTCGGCATTTTGCTGCTCCAAAAGGGGGATCTGGTTGAAGGCCCAAGACATCTTCGCGAGGCTTTGCGGCTCAAGCCCGGCAATGCCGAAACCGAATACAACCTTGCCCTCGCGCTCAACCAGCAGGAGCAATGGAGCGAAGCCGCCGATCTTTTTAAGAAAAATCTGGGCGCACATTCCGCCGATCCCAGGGCGCATTATGAATTTGCCGTGGCGCTGGCTCACTTGAAAAAAACGCGCGTGGCCATGGGCGAATACGCCGCCGCGCTCCTGATCCAGCCTGATTTTTCTGACGCCTTGGACGGTCTCGCCTGGATTCTGGCCACCGATGCTAATGCGGATTTTCGCAACGGGACTGAAGCGGTCAAGCTGGCTGAACATGCCTGCACGCTGACTAGCCGGAATGAGCCGGTGAAATTAAAAACGCTCGCCGCTGCCTATGCTGAAGCCGGCAGGTTTGAAGAGGCAAGCAACACTTTGCTTCTGGCGAAGGATCTGGCTGTCAGGGCCAATCGGCGGGAACTGGTCAACGAGTGCGAGCGAATGCTCAAACATTTCCAACGATCAGAGACCTGGCGGGGTGAGTAACGGTTTCGGAGGATTTCCGCAGCACAAGCGCAAGGCGAGTTGATTTTCCAGGAAGCTGCTTCAGGGTGTTGTGAATCGGCAGGACACGGGGAGGGCCGCAGTCCGATCACTTTACGCCGCTCCGGGCTTCGACCGATTCTGGAAAACAAAAAGGGCGGCCAGCGATGGCCGCCCTTGAATTTCAACCGGGTTTCAAATTACGGGTGGAACAACCTGAAATACATCTCGCCGGAGAGTGTGTTCGTGCTGAAGCCAGTCGCCGCGCCCGAAATGGTCGTGTATGGGCCGACCACGTTGGTTGCGGACTGCAATTGGAAGGTGGGATCGCTCCAGTTGAACGTGAGCGTTCCGCCCGACGAACTGATGTTCAAGGGAATCGGAACGACAGACACATTTGTCACGATGTCCGAGAACTTGGTAACTGCCACACTGTAGCTCGGGTGGTTTCCATAGAACACGCCAGTGACTGAACTTGCAAAAGCCGGGAGCGTTTGTCCGGCAGTATCCAAGTCCACGAAGAAGAACGTCAAATTGAAGGATTCACCATTTGCGTTCGTGACTGCGACCGTGTTGTTGACATTGGTTGACAAGACAAGGCCGGCATTGGCACCAAAGTAAACATTGGTCAGCGTCACCAGCGAACCGCCCAAATTTGTGGCGCAATAGGCGTAACCCAATGTGTTGGTTACAGTGAACGAGATTTTCCTCGGCGTCGGCAGCGGGGCGGTGCCGGTGACGGAGTAAGACGTATAGGTCCGGTTGATTGTGTCGGCAAACAATTCCAACCCGCTGCTGAAACTCGACAGAACACCCACATACGTGACGACATCACCCTGCTGAGGACGGAAAGTCCCGCCGAGCGTGGCGAAGATGTTGATGCCGCCCGTGCCGTCCTGCAAGTAGTAGGAGGAAGTATTCCCGCTGGTGACGTTAGTTAAGGTCGTAACGGTGCCGACGATTTTATAGGGCACGGTTGAGTTGGGTGGGTACTGGAAAGTAGCCGGATCCACGAGATTGCGCAGGAAAGCAATCGAAACAGTTGCGGGGTCAGAAACCGTAAGCGTGGCGTTCGTGCTAAGGATGCCATTGGGAACCACGTCATTGGTCACACCTACGCGAAACTGTGAACCGGAATAGGCAGGCGTCACGTTGTTGAGCGTCAAGGTCGGGCCGGTTTCACCGGCGATATTAACATTGTTGGACTTCCACTGATAGCTGACGTTTCCAGGGCTGGATACGGTGGTGGAGAAAACGACATTCTGACCTGTGTAAGCGGTCTGGCTAACAGGCTGGGTGACAAATGTTGGCGGCACTGGCGTGGCGGTAATAACCAGTTGGGAAACAATCGAGGTGACGCTGCCAAAAAACACGGAATTTGTAGTGCTGGTGACGATGCAACGATAAGCGCCTGAATGGGTGGTTTGCGCCGTTGCGAGGGACAGAACGTTTGAAGTGCTGCCGGTGTAATTTGCGTCGTCCACAAGATTGGTGCCCGCATGTTGCCATTGGAAGGTCACCGTTCCGGCACCGCCGGCAACGCAGGACAAGATTACATTGTTGTTGACGAAATTTGTGGTTGGACCGGCCGGGGGCTGATAATAAACGATGGGAGATTTGGGTGCCCCAACAGCCACATCGGCGAAGGCACTTCCAACATACAAATCATCGACTCGTAGATTTGGATTCGGGCCCGATTGGCGGAAGCCAAAGGCCGTAATCGGTGAAATTACAGTAGCATCGAAGGCCAATGTATTGGCATCACTTACATCAACCGGATCGATCCAGAGCCTTGCCGTCAAGTCAGCGTTGTCGAACTTTATCAAAACTCGATAATCTACGTTGGTCGCCAAGTCTAAAGGGGCAATTTTCTGGGTGCCGGTGCCCCCTGCGGTGGAAATGCCCAGACGCCATGTGTTGGCGGCCACACCAGGCCCCGCTGCAAATACTCTGCCCCTGAATTGCGTGGAGTTTGTCATGAAGTGCGCGAAGTAATTGGTGCTCGCGGAAAAATTCGTCGCATTCACAATGAAGCTGGCGTAAGCGGCGGCAGTGAGCGTGCTCGACAAAGCCCGGCTGACATCGGCGCTGCGCAGTGCCGGCGCTATCCCAAAAACTTCCAAACGTCCGCCATTTACGAAGGAATCATTGACGGTACCGCTATGTTGAACCCAAAGCCCGGCGGCAACATTGGTGAGTGAGCCGTTTGGATAAGTAAAACTGTCCTGCAGGACGACCTGGGCTTGTAGGTTCGCGGTGAACAGGGACAGAAGTGCTGACGATAATATTACGAATTTTTTCATAGACTTCGATGGTTTTATGGTTTCTTTACTGGAACAAACTCTAGCCTAACTTAGGAATAAAATGCAAGGGAGACTTGCTCACAATCAGGTGTCTTTCTGGTGACAATTGGGGACGCCAGCGGGGCGACCACAATTAGTAGTGGCCCGCCGGAGCGGTGATTTTTGGCGCGCCGCCAAGCCGGTGAAAATGCAAAACGACAACGACACATGTTCAGTCTCAAGCAGCCAGTATTCCAGCCGGACTATATTTTTCACTTGAAGCGAAAAACTTTCAATTTTCCGAGACAGCCTTCATCAGAAATCTTGAACCTGAAATCGAGTCCAAAAATACCGCTGGCGTTTTTTGTTCACGCGGATGTTTAAATCGCCGAGGCTGGCTTAATTTTTACAAACGTCAGGGCTCCGGATTTGGCGCACGATGCTTTCCGCTAGGGCGCAACCAGGCCGCGATAGAATCGCTGTGGCAAGTTGGAGAAGTTGGATTCCACAAAGGTGAACGGCGCGGCGTTGGTGCGAAGGGAAATCCAATTGGCCGGCCCGAGGTTCGTGGTGCCTTGCACGATGTAATTGGAGCCGGACGTGCCCGTGAGCAGAAACTGAAACTGGCTGCCGGACAGCGCGGCGTTGGTAAGCGCGGGGGCGGCGGCGGGCGGATTGGAGATGACGAGGGAACTCACGATGCCTTGAACCGCGAAATCCGGGGCGGCGCTGTTGCTGAAATCGAAAACATACCAGGTGCCGCCTGAACCGCTGGCTCCATAATTTACAATCCGGAGAGTAACGACGGTGTTGGCGGCAACGTTTTGGAGCGCGGCGATACCCGAGAGATCAAGCGCACTCACCGCTGCGCCGCTGCTGGTTGAGATTGGGTAAGCCAGTGTCGCGATATCGGTGAAAGCTCCTGCGCCGATCTGATATTGAAGGACTCCGTTTGCCGGCCCGGTGCTTGAATGGCGGTAGTCGAACTTGCTGATTGCGCTGAAGGAGACTTTGTATCCCGGGTTGGCGGCAATTGACAGGGTTGCAAAGTCGCCCGCAGTCACGGCGGCAGCCGCGCTGGCAGAGTCCCAACCCGTACCGCCCCAGGCGCGGGCTGCGGCACCAGCAGGCGTCAACACCCCGCTGCCACGGGTAAGTCCAACGACGGTGAGGTTGGCGGCGTTCGTTGATGGTGGCAGCGGGGAACTTCCAAAGTTGGTTGATCCGCTCACATCCCAACCTGCCAGTGTGGTGAGCGTGCCGGTGGTGGGTTCGCTGATCGTCAGAACGGCGATGCTGCTGGTGAGGCTGCCGGATGCATTGGTGACAACTACCGTGTAATTTCCGGCGTCCGAAAGTTGAGCGTTGGCGCGGGTGTAGGCGTTGTTTGTTGCGTCCGTGAGGTTGTTGGTCGAGTTAAAGCGCCACTGGTAGTTCAGCGGTGCGGCTCCTGAAGCGCCGACGGTGAACGTGGCGTTCTGTCCAACAAGGACGGCCAGGCTCTGCGGCTGGTTTGTGATCGTCGGGCCAGCGACAACGGTGAGCTTGGCAATGCTGCTCGTGATGCTGCCGGCGGAGTTGGTGACGACCACGGTGTAATCGCCCGCGTTGGTGGCTTGGATGTTCGTCAGCGAAAAACTGTCGAGGGTTGCGCCGCCGAGGTTGGTGCCGAAGAATCGCCATTGATACGCGAGCGGTGCGGTGCCGGTGGCGCTGACGGAGAAGGTCACGTTCGCCCCGACGCTGTTGGTCTGGCTGGCGGGCTGGGTCGTAATGGCTGGCGCGTTGGTGGTGACCGTGCCGCTGACGGGAATCAGAAAATCTTTCATCACGGCCATGTGCTGGGCGTTGGTGGAGTCGGGCAACAGCACCGGCGGCACGTCGCTCAATGGCGTATAGACGTGCGAGTCAAACACCAGCCCGCTCGGAAATGAGTGCGAGGGCAGCACGGTGGCGGTTTCAATGTTGGTCAGCGTGAGGCTGGGCAGCACGAAATCATGCCAGGCATTGCGGTTGCCGCTCGTGAAGGAGTTGCCCACGTTGTCCACGGGAACGGGATAGTCACTGAGATAGCCGTTGAAGGTGGTGATGGAGCCTTCCGTGCGTGAACTGGCATTGAAATCGCCCGCGACGATAACCCACGCATTGGGTGGAAAATTCGCCACCATATTCGTTTTCAAAGCGACGGCTTCCGCCGTGCGATCACCCGAAGTCAGCAGATGCACGCTCACGACGTAAAGGAAATTTGTGCCAGGCAACGCAATCTTCGCCCACGCAAAACCGCGATTTGGTTGCGTTTGCACCGGGTCCGGCCACGAACCGGAGGCGTCGATGGGATAACGGCTGATGACTCCATTGGGTATGCCGGAATAGTTTTCTCGAAAATAAACAAAGTTCGTGCCGAATGCCAGGTCCACCATCTCGCGGAAAGCAGCGGCGTTATTTGCGTCCACGCCGTTCGTGCTGGTGTAGTTGAATTCCTGGATGGCGATGACGTCGGGCTTGAGCCCTTGAAAGATGCGTATGGCGAACGGTTCGTATTTTTGCGAGTTGCCATTCAGATTGGCCGCCATGACGCGGAGGTTGAGGTTGCTCTGGGCTTGCAACGTCGGCGTGGCCGCCAGACAGAAAATAAAAAAGCAGCCCAGGCCGGCTGCGGGCAGTACGACTTTGGTGTTCACAATAAAAATATCTACGGCGGCAACACTAGGTGCAATCGGCCGGATTTTCAACTGATAAAACCGCGTCCACCCGGCGAAAGTTTTCCCGGAAAAACCTCGCTTTTTTCCAAGGTCGAGGCATAATCCACCGAGTAATAGTTGAGTCGTTTTGCTGTTGTTGTAAAACCAGCCGCGCCCGGAATCTGCGGGCGTTTCAGTCATCTCGCTCGGCCTCCTGTGAATGCACATTCGGAGGGAGGCCGCAGCCCACTTGGAAAAATATCGTCGGAAAATAAAACGCAATCATTGTATCAATTCTCAACCGTTTAATTTGAATCGCCGGATCTCGGAAAACCGCCGCAAGGCGCGTCGCGGGTCGCCTGTGGTGATCAGCACGCTGATTCTGTTGGTAATCGCGCTGCGTGCCGATGCGATCATTGATGTGACCCTGCAAATGCAGCTCGGCAACCCAAGCAACGCGCTGGTGGATACAAACAATCACGATCACTACCTGATTCAACGAACGGTCGAAGCCCTGGATTACAGCGACACTCTCGGCGAGCCGGTCTGGGCAAGCTGGGATCTGACCGCCGCCGACGTGGGCAATGCCTCCCGTTCCACGGTTTATTTTGCTGACACCAACCTGCCGCCGAACTTTTATCGCGTGACCACCGCTGATTACAACGGTGTCGGGGCCATCAATTTTAACCGCGGTCACCTGTGTCCCTCGGAGGATCGCACCGACAACAACGCCGACAATGACATCCTGTTTTTCATGTCCAACATCATGCCCCAGGCGGCCGTGAACAATCAGGGCGTCTGGGGAAATTTTGAAGGCCACTGCCGCGACCTCACCGCCTCCAATGAACTCTTGATCGTCTGCGGTCCGAGCGGCTTCGGCACCAACCGCATCCCCAGCGGAAAAGCCGTCATTGCGGACTACGTCTGGAAAATCGCTGTGGTGGTTCCGACCAACAGCGGCACGGCCCTGAGCCGGATCACCGCCGCCACCCGGGTGATCGCCTTGAAAATTCCCAACAACAATTCCGTCAGCAACGCCTGGCAGAATTATGTGACCTCCGCCAGCCAGATTGAAACCGACACGGGCCTCACTTTTTTCACCGCGCTGCCGCCCGCCATCGCCTCCGCCCTGCGCAACAAAGTGGACGGCCAGACCAATGCCGCGCCGGTCATCTTCGCCTTCTCGCCGACCAACGCGCCGGTTGGTGCCAGCGTCACCATCACCGGCACCAACTTCGCATCGGTTCAGGCGGTTACCTTCAATGTTGCCAATGCGGCATTCACCGTAAATTCCACCACCCAGATCACCGCCGTCGTGCCCACCAACGCCACCTCGGGCACCCTGGCGGTGACCACCCCTGCTGGCAAGGCGGTCAGCGTGGACAACTTCACCGTGACCGGTCAGCCTGCGGTGGATTTGCAAATCACGGCCACCCACGTTGGCAATTTCGTGCAAGGCGACATCGGCGACAACTACTCGCTCGTCGTGAAAAACAACGGCACGCTGGCCAGCACCGGCACGGTCAGCGTGGTCTGCACCCTGCCCGCAAGTCTCACGGCCACGGCCATCAGCGGCAGCGGCTGGACGGTGAATCTCGGCACGCTC
>JANYDP010000459.1 GCA_025363535.1 Verrucomicrobiota bacterium
GAACGTCATCACGAAGGAGGAAGCCCGGCTGACTTTGATCGCCGGATCAGTCGGTGAATTTGGATTCTTCTGGTTGGACTCATTGCCGGTCAGCCCCACCACTTTGGGATTAACGGCGTTCAGATAGCCAAACAAATGATCGAAGGACCGGTTCTCCAGCATCAGCACCACGAACCGTTGGATGCCTTGGAACTTTGCGATTTCGTTTGGATCGGCTTTCATGATTTGTTTGTTGACGGCGGCGCTGCATCTGAATTGACGCATTCCCATTTCAGCCCGGCAGCGGCGCGGAAACATTGATGCCGTGCTTCAGGCAGTAGGCCGCGTTCGCCACATATTTTTCCGCCCAATATTTCAGGCCGGCCCGCTCCTTGGGCGTAAGTTGGCGGACGACTTTGGCGGGCGCGCCCAGCACGAGCGAGCCGGGCGGAATTTTTGTCCCCTGGGTCACGAGCGCCTTCGCGCCGATCAGCGATTGCGCGCCGATGACCGCGCCGTCGAGAATGACCGCGCCCATGCCGATGAGCACTTCGTCGCCCACCTTGCACGCGTGGACAATTGCCGAGTGGCCGACGGTGACGTAATTGCCGAGCACGCACGGAAAATCATCCGCGAGATGCAGCACGGCGTTGTCCTGGATATTGGTGTGGTGTCCGACGACGATGCGGTTGATGTCGCCGCGCAGCACGGCGTTGTACCACACGCTCGAATGATCACCGAGCTTCACATCACCGAGCACGATTCCGCTCGTGGCGATGTAAACGCCCTTGCCGAGCCTTGGCGTTTTGCGCAGGAAACGATCGAGTTGTTTTTCGAGCTTGCCCATGAGTTTGTTAATCGCAGATTCGCCGCCGGATGGAAATGAAAAACCCGCCGACACAAGCCGGCGGGTTCGTTCACGGTTCCTCCCGCTGTCACCAACGGTCGTGATGGAAATGACGACGCTCGCCGCCAAATCCAAATCTCACCACCGGCGCAGGCGCATAATAAACTGGCGCGCGATACACCATGACCGGTGCCGGCGTGCAGCAAACCGGCGGTGCATAGACCACGCGTGGCGAGGGCGGCGGACAATAGTTGTAGTCATAGCTGCGGCACGGTGCGGGTTCAGAATAATAGACGGTCGAGCAGCGCGGCGCTTCGGCGATGGCGTGATGGATCGCATCCACCACGACGAAGCCGGTGAGGATTTTTCCAACGGCCGCCCAGTCGCGGTCGCCCGCCTTCGCGGTTTGCAATCCAGCGGCAGCCACGGCGAGCACGGTCATTCCGAAGATCAGTTTTTTCATAGTTTACCTTTTATTTACCGTTGTTTACCGACATCCATTCCGACGGAGCGGTTTTTAGTTTTATTCAAACCGTCTGATCCCTAGAGTGGCTGTGAAATATGGCGAAGCCGAATACCCAGCGTCCCGCGCCGCGCCGGCGACTGCCGAAGTCGTTCAAGGACCTCACGCCCTCGAAGCATTTCAATCCGCGTACTTTCTTTCACGAAATGGTCTGGAAGGCGTTGCTCACCCGCCGCACCGGCCAGCACAAGGAACCGGTCTTTCCCAAATTAAAATTCGGCGAGGTCGCCATCACTTGGATCGGACACGCTTCGTTTCTCATCCAGTTTACTGACTTGAACGTGCTGGTGGATCCC
Source organism: Verrucomicrobiota bacterium (assembly GCA_025363535.1). Classification (GTDB taxonomy): domain Bacteria; phylum Verrucomicrobiota; class Verrucomicrobiia; order Limisphaerales; family CAIQOK01; genus CAIQOK01. The sequence goes on from JANYDP010000459.1 coordinate 1,646, forward strand.
AACTTCGCGAACTGGTTGTTTCTGTTGAAGCGCGTGAAACGTTCTGGTTTGAAGCTCGAACATCTGCCGCCGATTGATCTCGTGCTGCTGACGCACGCGCACTTCGACCATTTTCATAAACCCACATTGCGCCGGTTGCCGCGTCCGAAGATTGGCGTCATGCCGCGTGGCGTCGGCGACCTTGCGTGGAACCTCGGCTTCGAGCGCGTCATTGAACTCGAACGCTGGGAAAGCTTTTCCGGCGGCGACTGGAAGGTGACGCTCACGCCCAGCAAGCATTGGGGTGCGCGGACCTTGCGCGACGCGCATCGCGGCTACGGCGGTTTTGTTTTGGAGCATCAAGGCCGGCGGATTTATCACGCGGGCGACAGCGCCTACTTTCATGGGTTCAAGGAAATCGGCCGCCGCCTCCCGCCCGAAATTGCGCTGCTGCCCATTGGCGCGTATCACCCCGCCTCGTTCCGTCGCGTTCACATGGGTCCGGATCAGGCGATCAAAGCCTTCAAAGACCTGGGCGCAAACTGGCTCGTGCCGATGCATTACGGCACGTTCAAACTTTCGTTTGAAGACATGGACGAGCCGCCCCGTTGGCTGCGGGAACTGGCCGAAGAGGAAGGGCTGACTCCAAAGGTGAAAATACTCGAAGAAGGCGTGCCGGAAGTTTTTTGAGTTGGCTTCGGCCGGCTGCCCGCGCTCGTGGCGCAGGGATTGCGTAAAATGTTCGATGAACATTTGCACATCAGGAGAATGGCAAACGTCACCACCACCAACCTCTGCTACAATGTGCGTCCTACCTTGGCGCGAGCATTTGCAGATAGGCACTCACACGCAACTCCGGCTGGTTCGTGGAAGAAGTTTTCAACGTGAAATGCCCCGACAACGCGGAAAACCCCAGCGGTGGCACGGCCCGGATGTGCAATTCATACTCCCGCCCAGGCGTATTCGTCCGCAGTTCGGCGGCGAACAATCGGTTGTTGCCTACCGGTGCCGACAAGATCAGCGGTTGCGATTCCTGGTTCACGATGCGCACCACGCTGGTCTCATCAGTGATGACGTCATTCGTGACCGTCAAAAAAACCAGTTCCGGTTCCACTGCCACGGGCCGCCACACTTGCGCGTGCAACTCCAGCCACACCGCCGGCTGCTGCGGATCGTTGCAAGAGACCATCGTTCCCTTGACCGTGGCGATGTCCAGCTTGGGCGTTTGATATTGGAGCGGGATCACGCCCGTCGCGCCGGGTTTCACCTCGCGCGTCCATTCCCCGGCGGTGGTGCAACCGCAGTTGACCTTCACGTCGGTTATCCGCAAGGTCGCCCCACCGGTATTGGTGAAAATAAAATCGTGCTGCAAGAGCGCCCCGGCGATGACTCGGCCAAAATCGTTCGTGCGGCTGGCGAATTGAATCCGCCCGGTTCCGGCGGGAGATTGAGCCAATGCATTCAGACCGGTGGCGATCAAAATCAAAAAGACCTGGGCTGTCTGATGCATCGGATGGTGAAGTGACCGGAAAATTCCGAGCCATCAAACGTTCAATTGTGGCGAGCCATTCACTTGGAGACGCAAAAGGACGGTTTTTTTTGCTGAGGGTAAAAACTTTACCGAACCGCGTCGCATCAATAAAAGGAACGCCATCCGCTGGGAGCCAACTTCCAGCCAAGCCGTCGTCACTTTCCAAAAGCACTGATCCAGTTGAGTCATTGCCATACACATTATCCCACCAGACGAGGATTTCCGTGGCGCTGTAAGCTTCTGTATGCAGGACGGGCGTGGGCAGTTCAGTGATGCGCAGATTGTCCACGCGAAATAGTATTATTGAATTTGCCCCAGAGTATTTATTAAACCGCCAGACGAATGCCATGTTTTCCTGCGCTACACACAAGACGCTGCGATCCGACCGACCCAGTGTGCGATTGATTTGATCAATGACTTTGTTGGGAGCAATGATAAACTGCAAATTGTCATTGTTAGTGCCGCTGTTGAGAATCTGCACATTCCAGACAAATTGGTAGAGTTTACCCGTAGTCAATGGCAACTGCTGAACAATCATATCCGACAAGCCACCTGAACTGGTAAACCCTGCATTATTTCCTGCGTAGTTATTGTTCACATAGCCGGAGGCGGCTGTCAGATTTCTCCAGATGGGATTTGTGCAATTAGCGCCACTGAAATCGGTGCATACTGAATACCAACTTCCAGCCACAATCGGAGTTCCGTTCCAAGTAATATCCAGAACTAATCCGAGGTTATTATTATAAACAGGACCAATAGGCGCGGGTGCGTTTTGCAATCCCAAAGAAAAAGCCGCCGCGCCCAAGGCGATTTGCTTCAAGGCCAAACGCCGGGAAATTCGCACCTTGGCAGCACTTGGATTTTCATTTGGCGCGGCAGAACTGGGTTGAAAATATCTTTCCGCAGCGGTCATTTCCGGCGGCAGCGGACAAACTTTCCCCGCCCGCACCGCCATGATCGGCGAACTGACTGATGATTGGCCCATAAGATTCCTTGTGTTAATGGATTTGATCGTGTGCGCCAAAAGCGTAGGCAATCAATTCCGCCAGTCAACAGAATTAAACCAGCCTGTGTCGCAGCTACATCAAAGCTTCTTGCCCGTCAGCCGCTCGTAAGCTTCGAGATATTTCGCGGAAGTTTTGGCAACGACGTCGTTGGTGTGTTGCGTTCAACCGCCGCCGGGGATGTGCGGAAAGCCTCGCGCCCCGTGCCAGAAGCGGACAATCTGGATTTGCTGCGTCTTCCATTCAAGTCGGTAGATGATGCGATAGGAGCGGCAGATGATTTCACGCAACTCTGGATTTCGAAATTCGGGAACCGCTCTTCCTTTTTCGGGAAACTGCGTCAAGCCTTCCGCGCGGGCAACCAATTCGAAGCCAACGCGCGCGGCCGCATCGGAATTGTGCAGGGCAATGTAGCGGACAATGTCGGCCAGATCGGAACTGGCCGAGGGAGCGATGATCACTTGCCAGCCCATGCGGCGATTTGGGCTTTGACTTGCTCGATGGGAATGCCCTCGCCGCGATCCAGTTCGGCCAGTCCCTGTTCCACGGCCTGACGAAATTCAAGTTCGTAAATAACATCCGACAGTGTCGCATCGGGCCGGAGTTTTTCCGCCACCTCAAACAAAATTTCTTTCGCACTCATGGTTTATTGAATTCCACATTGTTTGCCGGAATGCAACACCAATTAGCCGCTGCCAAGCGTCACAATTTCTTCCCCGTCAACCGCTCGTAGGCTTCCAGATATTTCGCGGAAGTTTTGGCGACGACGTCGGCGGGTAGCTGCGGGCCGGGCGGGGTTTTGTCCCACGCCAGCGTTTCGAGGTAGTCGCGGACGAATTGTTTGTCGAAGCTCGGCTGGCCTTTGCCGGGTGCGTATTGGTCGGCGGGCCAGAAGCGCGAGGAATCGGGCGTGAGCACTTCGTCAATGAGGATCAGCTTGCCCTCGAACAGGCCGAACTCGAATTTCGTGTCGGCGATGATGATGCCGTGTTGACGGGCGAAATCGCGTCCGGCTTTGTAGATCATCAGGCTCAAGTCGCGCGCCTGCGTGGCGAGGTCTTTGCCGACGATGTCGCACGCCTGCTCGAAGTTGATATTTTCGTCGTGGCCTTGTTCAGCCTTGGTGGATGGCGTGAAAATCGGTTCGGGCAGTTCGGAAGAATCCACGAGGCCGACGGGAAGTTTGATGCCGCAGACGGTCTGGGATTTCTTGTATTCCTTCAAACCGCTGCCGGAAAGATAGCCGCGCACGATACATTCGATGGCAAGCGGCTTGGCCTTTTTCACGATCATTGAGCGCTTCGCCAATTTGTCGGCGAACGGTTGCAAATTTTTCGGCAACGGATCATTCGCGCCAGCGAGCAGATGATTCGGCACGAGCGAGGAAAATTTCTCGAACCAGAAATGCGAGATTTGCGTGAGCACGGCGCCTTTGTGCGGAATGCCGTTGGGCATGATGACGTCGAAGGCGGAGATGCGGTCGCTGGCGACGAGCAGGAAGCGGTCGCCGAGGTCAAAGACTTCGCGGACTTTGCCGGAGCGGACTTTGTTGATGCCAGGCAGATCGAGTTGGAGAACAGTATCGTTTGACATGGGCGCAAATAATACGCACCGGGTTTCCGCTGCCAAGCGCCAAGTGCTGGAATTGGGTGCGAACTATTTGGCGTCGAAATTAAACTCGAGCTGCGTCCGTGAGCGGGTCTGGACGTTGTAGATTTCCATCTGCTCCAACTGCCACTCACCATTGACCTTCTTGAATTTCTTGGTGTCGAATTCCTTGAGCAGATTGTTTTGCGGGTCGTAAGCTTCGGCGTGGAGAATGCCCCGGCTTTCATCGTCAATCCAGGAAACCACACGGGAGTAGGCGTTGGTGGCGGGCTGGGGGTTGATGCTTTCGAGGACGCGGCACAGGCGGGTCTTGCGCAGCTCGCTCTTCAAAAGTTTTTGCTCCG
>JANYDP010000476.1 GCA_025363535.1 Verrucomicrobiota bacterium
TAATAACGCGCCGCGGACGGGCCGCCTCCAATACCCGCATCATTCCGTTTGACATGGAATGGTGTTTCCATGCCATAATTCAACCCGGTTGCCAGCGTAGCTCAGTTGGTTAGAGCGTGGGACTCATAAGCCCGAGGTCGGCGGTTCGATTCCGCCCGCTGGCACCATCGCCTGTTGTTCTCAGCCCTCGCCGCATGTTCGTGCGGTTCACAACTCCCACTTCGTCGAGCAATCTTCGCGGGCTTGATGAGTCTCGATAAGAACAAGAATTTGCACGGGGCGATGCCTTTTGGTTCGGAATGCGGCGTGGAACCGATTGGTCACATCTGCGAGTTCGCCCATTGTCTTTCAAATCGCGCCACGGAATGTCCTTTTGCCACTCCGTTTGGATTCACCCATTTTTGTCGTCATCCGGGCTGGCAGGAATTGGCCGACCTGGGCCAGAATACGGTTGAGTAAATTTCCTCCCGGCCGGCGATCTTGGAGCGGTCAAGAATTCCCGGCGAATCAAATACTGCCTGCCGCAGCGCGTTAATCCAACAACGCCTCGGCATGTTTTCGCGCCGCGTCGGTCTGCCCACCCAACATCCGCGCCAATTCTTTCACGCGCTCTTTTTTGTCGAGCAGCCGGATCTCCGAAACCGTCCGCCCGTCCTTCACCGATTTGGTCACGACGTAATGCGCCGTGGCCGCCGCCGCCACCTGTGGCAAGTGCGAGATGCACAGCACCTGGCGCTTCGCCGCGATGGTCTTCATCTTTTCGCCCACCGCATTGGCCGTCTCACCGCCGACGTTGGCGTCCACCTCGTCGAACACCAGCACCGGGATTTCGTCCTCCGCCGCAAGCACGGTTTTCAACGCCAACATCACCCGCGCCAGTTCGCCGGACGACGCGATGGCGCGCAGCGGCTTGGCGGGTTCGCCGGGATTGGGCGCGAATTGAAATTCGATGGTGTCGAGGCCGTGAGGCGTGAGGCGTGAGGCGTGACCGGCAGAATCCAGCGTGCTGAGTTGCACTTCAAACTGGCTCTGCTTGAAACCCAGGTCTTCGAGCTGGCGGCTGACGGACTTGCTGAGTTGGGGAATAATTTTTTTTCGTTTAGCAGAAAGCGCCCGGCCCGCCCGGGAAATGTCCGCGTCGAGTTTTGCGAGCGCCGCGTTCAACCGCGCCAGCGCTTCGTCCCGCTGTTCGAGGTTCTGCAATTTTTCCTTCGCCACCGCGCCGAACGCAATGACTTCGGCGAGGTTTCCGCCAAACTTGCGTTTCAACGAGTGAATCAGATTGAGCCGCTCCTCCAATTCCTGGAGGCGTTCGGGATTCAAGTCCACCTTGTCCACGTAGCGGGAAAGTTCCGTCTGCAATTCCCGCAACGATCCGACCGCCTGCTCATGCAAATTCAACACCGCCCCCGCCCCGGCATCCACACGCTGCAATTCGTGTAAGGAACGGCCCACCACGCCGGCTTGCGTGAGCAGCGAGTTTTCATTTTCGGACAAAGCATCCAGCGCGGCCTGGCCGAGCTGCAACAACTTCACCGCATTGCTGGCGCGCTGATATTCCTGCGTGATGCGTTCTTCTTCGTCGGGTTGAAATTTTGCCGTGGTGATTTCGGCGACTTGAAAACGCAGCAGATCAAGCTGCTGCACATAGGTTTTTTCATCCACGATGAGCGCGGACTTTTCCTCCACCAAACCCGCGCGCTGCCGCACCAACTCACCAAACCCATCGCGCTCTTTGTGCAAACCACCGAACGCATCGAGAATCGCAAGCTGACTCGGCGCGTGCAGCAGCGACTGATGTTCATGCGGCCCGTGAATGTCCACGAGCCCTTGGCCGATGGTCGCCAGCGCGGCGAGCGTGGTCGGCGAACCGTTCACGAACTGGCGGTTCGCCCCGGCGCTGGTGAAGGTGCGCTTGAGGACGAGCTGATTTTCCTCGCACGGTTCCAGGCCGTTTTCGTCGAGGAATTTTTTCAACGGCGCTTTCAGCCTGGCCACGTTGAACACCGCCTCGACCGAGCAACTGTCGCTGCCACTGCGGATCAACGTGCGGTCGGCGCGTTCACCCAGCACGAGGTTCAGCGCGCCGATGACGATGGACTTGCCCGCGCCGGTTTCGCCGGTGAGCACGTTGCAACCGGGCTGAAGTTCCAGCGTCAGGTCCGCCACGATGGCGAGGTTTTTAATGCGTAACGTGGTCAACATGGTTAGAGTCGTCGCGTCATTTGAGCGGATAAGCCCCCGTTCGGCAAAAGAATTTTCAGACTGGGCGACAACGTAATTTTTTTCGGATTCGCGATTACTCATTTAACATGGCACTGTCGTTTATCTTTCTCGGCTCCGGCACGTC
>JANYDP010000513.1 GCA_025363535.1 Verrucomicrobiota bacterium
TTGACCAACCCTGGCCGGACGGTGATCGGATAACTGCGATTGCCCAGCGGTACATTGACGATTGCCACGCCGCCAGAATAAGGACTGCCCGAGTCATGTCAAAGTTTTCAACGACGACGACCGGAGCGCGGGCACCAAAAGCCTCCTTTCAACGCGATGGTATATGGGCTGCTAAATAGCCGGCGTGCGTCATGGCAATTTGAAAAAACTCGCGGTCTTGGTGCTGATGATTTCACTGCTGGGCGGCAGTGTGTGTTTAGTCGGGTCGGGAGCGCTGGCCAAAGATCGGGCAGCGACGAAGCAGCCAAGCTCGACCGTTTACTTTTTTGAAACCGTTCTTTTCTGCGAAAGCCTCACACCCGCCTCCACGCCCAGTCGCCACCCCAACTCTCCGCAACTGCCGCCCGGCACAGCCATCGAGCTGCTGGGCTTGACGCTCGCCGCATTGGTCGGACTGGTGGCCGGCATGACACCGCCACAAAGCCGCACCGACAGCCCCGCTCAACTGCCGCCGATCAAACCGCGAACCCGCATCCGGCACCCGGTTGAAATCACTCACCGAAGTGTCCCGAAACCGGCGCTGGCTGCCGCGCGACGGGACGATTTCAATGCGGCATTATGGAGCAATCCAACCGCGTCGCGGCCTTGTCGCAAGAGAATTCCGCGATCCTCCCTTACTGCCCGGCCAGCACTACTCATTGCGCAGCGATCTGCCCGATAAGGCACTGCCCGGAAAACTGTCCTTCGATAAAATGTGCGAAAGCACTTGCGCCCGGCAAAAGTTACGGCAATATACCGTTCCCTTGGAACGCGGGGTGGAGCAGCCCGGTAGCTCGTCAGGCTCATAACCTGAAGGTCGCAGGTTCAAATCCTGCCCCCGCAACCAATCTTTCTAAAACTTGATACTACCATCCCAGCTTTTCTTTTTTCTTCTTTGGGCCAGCAGTGTGAACCGATAACCTGCGGCATCAGGATTCTGTGAAACCATACGAATTAATAGCGTTTCAAAACTCCGCCGCGCTCGCCCAGACGGCGGCGACGGCCTGGCTGGAGGAAGTTGAAAAAGTCGGGCGGGCCGGCAAGCCGTACTGCGTCGCACTTTCGGGTGGACGGATTACCCAGGAATTTTTTTTGTCGGTCGTGAAGTTAGCCCGCCGGCGTGGCGCGCCTTTTTCCGGCGTGCATTTCTTTTGGACAGATGAACGCGGTGTGCCACCCACCGATGCCCAAAGCAATTGTCGTCTGGCTCACGAGCTTTTATTCGATCCGTTGAACATCCCCGCCCGCCAGATTCATCGAGTGCGCGGTGAAGATTCCCCATTGAACGCCGCCGCCGCCGCCACGGCGGATTTATGCTCCTTTGCAACGAAGGATAATCTTGACCGGCCAGTCCTGGATATGATTTTTCTCGGCCTGGGTGAGGATGGGCATGTTGCTTCGCTTTTTCCAGGGGAACCCAAGTCATTGGCAGACAGCCCGGCGGTATTTCGCCCGATCTGTAACTCGCCCAAACCCCCTCCAAACCGTATCACGCTAGGCTATTCAACCATCGCAGCGGCTCGCAAAGTCTGGATGCTGGCCTCGGGGACGGCAAAGGAAGCGCCGTTACGCGCCTCGCTCTCACCGGACGGCACCACGCCGTTCGCCCGGGTATTGCAGACTCGCAGTGACACTCGCATCTTTACGGACGTTCTGGCCTGGTGATTTGCCAGTCTGCGACGCTTTTTTGCCACAAAACCAACGCGCAAAAAAATATCCGCCCCCCAGCGGGAAATAATTTGAACAAATGCGCTCGCTGTGGAATCTATCTTACGTGGTGATTAATTTCGCTGTTCGTTTAGGGTTAGCAGAGAGGCTTTGCTCGTAATACGGTTCGAACAGCGGCGGAAAAAGTTGGCCGTATTACGCTTCTGAGCGCCTGGGCGAAGGCGTATTTAGCCTCATCGCTTGAGAGCCGGACGCCCGTCCGGCTCTCTTTCTGTACCGAATTCAACATTGCTTGGCCTGCGGCTAGCGACTAATTTTCTAGCGATGAAACATCAGCTCGACTTTGAAAAGCCGATCATTGAACTCCAGAACAAGCTCGCCGAGCTGCGCAAGCATCCGGACACGCACGCGCTCGGCATTCATTTTGACGAAGAAGTCGCCCAGATCGAAAAAAAAATCGAGGACACCCGCCGTCACATCTACACCCGGTTGAGCGCGTGGGATCGCGTCAAAATCGCGCGGCACCCCAAACGTCCCTTCACGCTCGACTACCTCGCCGCGACCTTTACAAATTTTTCCGAACTCCACGGCGACCGCCTTTTTGCCGAAGACCGCGCCGTGGTCGGCGGTTTCGCTCAACTTGGCGGCCACAAAGTCATGGTCATCGGCACTCAGAAAGGTCGCGACACGAAGGAAAACATCTTGCGGAATTTTGGCTCCGCGCATCCCGAAGGCTACCGGAAGGCACTTCGTCTGATGAAGCTGGCGAACAAATTTAATCTGCCGATCATCACGCTCATTGACACCGCCGGCGCCTATCCTGGCATCGGCGCGGAAGAACGGCATATCGCCGAGGCCATCGCCGTGAATCTCCGCGAAATGATGCTGCTCAAAGTTCCCGTGATCGCGGCGGTCATCGGCGAAGGCGGCTCCGGCGGCGCGCTCGGCATCGGTGTGGCGGACCGCGTTTTGATTTTGGAAAACGCCTACTACTCCGTCATCAGTCCGGAAGGTTGCGCCGCGATTCTCTGGAAAGACCGCGCAGCCGCAGCGAAAGCGGCGCAGGCTTTGAAGATCACCGCCAAAGACCTGCTCAAACTTGGCCTCACTGACGAAACCATTCCCGAACCGCTCGGCGGCGCGCACACGGATTTGAAAACCACCGCCGCCAGCTTGAAAGACGTTCTGCTCCGGCATCTGGCCGAATTGCTCGGCATGTCCGTGGACGAGCGGCTGAAAAAACGCTACGAAAAATTCCGCGCCTTTGGACATTTTGAAGAAAAGAAACCCGAGCTGGTGGAAGCGGCCAAAGCTTGAAGCTGCCGCGTTTACTTAACCCGGGATCGGAAGTTGGTACGCGCCCGTAAATCGCCAATCGTAAATCATCAATGCCCTCGCTCTATCCGCTCACCTTCAATCCTGTCTTCAAAGAACGCGTCTGGGGCGGGCGCACGCTGGAAACGCTCTACCAAAAAAAACTTCCGCCCCAAGTTCCCATCGGTGAATCCTGGGAGATCAGCGACCGGCCCGGCGATGAAAGCGTCATCACCAACGGCCCGCTCGCCGGAAAAAATCTGCACTGGCTCATGGAAAATCACGGCGGCGAAATTCTCGGCAGCGCGAAACCCGCCGCCGGCAACCGCTTTCCCCTGCTCTGCAAAATCCTGGACGCCCGCGACAAACTTTCGCTCCAGGTGCATCCGCCTGCGAGCCAGGCTGCCGCGCTCGGTGGCGAGCCGAAGACCGAGATGTGGCACATCACCGACGCCACGCCGGACGCGGAATTATACGTCGGCCTCCAGCCCAGCGTGACCCGCGCGGAGTTTGAAAAAAAAATCCAGAGCGGCGAAGTCGCCGGCTGTTTCCATCGCATCCCCGTCCGCAGCGGCGACACCATGTTTCTGCCCAGCGGCCGCGTGCATGCGATTGGCGCGGGTTTGGTGATCTTTGAAATCCAGCAGAACTCCGACACCACCTACCGCGTGTTCGACTGGAACCGCGTCGGCCTGGACGGAAAACCGCGCGAACTGCACGTTCCCCAATCCCTCGCCAGCATAGACTTCAACGACTTTGCGCCGGCGCTCGTGGACAATTCCGTTTCCACCGCAGGCCAGTTTCAAGTCCGGCCCCTCGTGCGCCACCCGCTGTTCAATGTGGATAGGTTCCGCGCGCTGTCAGCGGAAACGATCTTATTCCGCCAGCCGCGCCTGCGGATTGTGGCCGTTTTGGAAAAAGAGGTGGTCGTGACCAGCGGCCCAGTTTCGGTGAAATTGCAGCCCGGCCAGTTCTGCCTGCTGCCTGCCGGCCTGCCGGAAGTTGCCCTGGCCAATGAAACCGGTTCCAGCTTTCTCCTCGTCGAACCCGGCGAATAAAATGGCCGGGCATCGCTGCCACGACGCCCGGCGGAGCAGCAGCTCCGCCCTACCATTGATGAAAGCGACGTTGGTTTGTCCCTTGTAATCCCGGCCCGCCTGTTTCATCTTTTGCCGGGCCGAACACATGTCACCGAAACTAAAAAAATTCCTAAAAAGCTGGATTATCAACACGCTCGCGGTGGCGGTGGCGGCCTACGTCCTGTCAGGCATCACCTACCAGAAGCCCGCCGACCTCATCATCGCCTCGCTCGTGCTTGGCATCTTGAACGCTTTCCTCCGCCCGATCCTGCTGCTGATGGCGCTGCCGCTGCTGGTGTTCACGCTCGGCCTGTTCATCCTCGTCATCAATGCCGTGCTGCTATGGTTCGTGGGGCATATCAGCCCGGAACATTTTGCGGTGAAAGATTTCAAATCGGCTTTCTGGGGTGCGCTCCTCATCAGCGTGGTTTCCCTGCTGCTCAATTCGCTGACCGGCTCGGGCAATTCCCGGATTCAAGTCCACCGTGGCACCCGCCCGCCGGGTTCGGACAAGGGCGGCGGCGGGCCGGTCATTGATGTTTGAATTTCGGTGTGGCGATAAACTGCGTTGCCAGGCATCGTTAAAATTTATGTGGCAAAAATTCATCTTTGGCATGCATTGGAAGCATCAGGGCAAGATGTATTATGATGAGTTGCCAGCCGATTCGATGGAAGAGGCGGCGGGGCATTTTATAGACCATAAGCGTGACGACGTTGCTTTGGTTCGTGTTGAGCCGATAGGTCCAGACGATTGCGGCGTTCGCGAGTTTGCTCATTCGCCTATTTCGCCTTTTGACCCATTGAGGGCACGTCGCAGACTAGACAAAGATGACGATGCCAGATGACCGCAATGCCTAGCCCCGCTGATACGCCGCGCGCAAGGTTCCAATTCCCCGCGCGTTGAAATTTTTC
>JANYDP010000545.1 GCA_025363535.1 Verrucomicrobiota bacterium
GCCCCGACACTTTCAGACCACCGCCGCCATCAGTTGCTCGAAACTGACCAGCTTCAACACCCGTTTGAGGTTGTAGGCCAGCGTCACCAGGCTCCATTCGGTGCTGACTTTCACCAGTCCCTTCAAGCTAAAGTGGGTGAATCCCAGCCACCGCTTGATTGTCCCAAAGGGATGCTCGGCTAAAGTCTTCCTCAGTTTGAACTTTTCCGGCGGTTGCTTCATCCTCTCGGCCATCTGCTCCATCAAGTGTTTGAGGCGTGAGCACTCGGGTGCCAATTCACGCATACCTTGAGTCGGGTAAGTTGGCGTCATCCGCCCGCCGCCGCGCCACTCTTGCAAACCCCGCCCCAATCCGCTTTCATATCGCCAGACGATGAAACGATTTATTGGCTGGATGGTGTTGGCGACGGTCGCGCTGCCCGGCGGAACGTGGGCGCAGTTCCGGTCCACCGAGGTCACGCTGGATTACGTGGCCGAGAAAGCCGAGGCCCGCGCGCACAAGCCGTTTCATTCCCCCAAGGGCGATCTGCCGGACATCCTCAAGGCGGACAAGCTCGACTACGACAAGTATCGCGAGATTGAATTCCGTCACGAGAAGGCGTTGTGGTCGGCGGACAGCCTGCCGTTCCGCGTGGAGTTCTTCCATCCCGGCTATCTTTACGAGGAGCCGGTTCACATCAACGAATTCACCCTCACCGCGTCGCAGCCCGTGCGGTTCATGCAGGACTGGTTCAATTATCGGAGCCTGAAAATTCAGAAGCAGATTCCCGTGAACACCGGTTACGCCGGCTTCCGCCTTCTCTATCCGGTCAATGATCCCACGAAGATGGACGAACTGGGCGCGTTCCAAGGCGCGAGTTATTTCCGGCTGCTCGGCAAGGGTCAGCGTTACGGCCAATCGGCGCGCGGGCTGGCGATTGATTGCGGCGAGACGGACGGGCGGCCCGAAGAGTTTCCGCTGTTCACCGACTGGTGGCTCGGCAAACCGGATCGCGAGGCGGATCGTGTGAAGTTGTTTGCGATTCTCGACAGCGTGAGTTGTGTCGGGGCTTACAAGTTCATCATCATCCCCGGCGAGACGACCGTGGTGGATGTGGACGCGGTGCTTTATTTCCGCGAACCCAAGGAAGTCAAAGCCATTGATCCCAATCGCAAAGAGATCAAGTCGGTCGGCCTCGCGCCGCTCACGAGCATGTTCTGGTTCGGCAAGGCGTCCGAGCAGAAGTTTGACGACTTCCGCCCTGAAGTGCATGACAGCGACGGCCTGCTGATCCAGATGGGCAACGGCGAATCGCTCTGGCGGCCGCTGAACAATCCCAAGGACATCCGGCATCAACGGTTCGCGGCGAAGGACATTCGCGGCTTCGGCCTGCTGCAACGCGAACGCGACTTCTACGCGTATCAGGACTTGTTCAACTTCTATCACCAGACGCCGAGCGTGTGGGTGGAACCGCACGGCCACTGGGGCGAAGGCGAAGTGAATCTCGTCGAGCTGGCCACGCATTACGAAGGGCTGGACAACATCGTGGCGTATTGGGATCCAAAGGTGAAGCCGCAGCCGCTGCAGGCGTTTCGTTTCGGCTACACGCTTTACTGGACGCGCGAGGCGGACCGGCAGCTTTCCGTGAACAAAGTTTTGGCCACCCGCATCGGCGCCGATCCGCGTGACCCGCAGCGTCGGCAGTTCGCGATAGATTTCTCCGGGCCAAAGCTCAACACGATTCCCGAGAACGCGCCGCCGCAGTCCATCGCCAGTTGCAGCAGCAACGCGGTGATCGTGGAGAACCAGGTTTTCCGAAACTCGTTCAACAACAGTTGGCGGGTGATGCTCAAGCTCGAACCCAAGCCCGGGAACAAAGATCCCGTGGACATCCGTTGCACCCTGCAAAAAGGCGAGGAGGTTCTAGGCGAAACATGGACTTATCTCTGGAGTCCGCCCTGAGCGGCAGCGATCCGGGCGCTGAACAACCCGGCTTCATCGTGGGCCGTCCGATGGAAGAGTGGAACGCCGCCTATACCAAGGTGGAAAGTTATTTTCACGCGCTGCGCATCCGCAACAAGGTGCTGCTGGGCCGGCTGGTCATCCAGGTTTTGAAACGCGCCATGCACCGCGCCACCCTGGAACCGCAGCGTCCCACCACCGAACTTGCCGCCGAGGAGTTGGACTCGCTCGTCACCGAATGGTTCGCGCAAGTGTTGCAGGAATCCGCCGCCGGAGCCGACCATCTGCTGACCACGCGTGGCCGGCTGGCGTTGTTGATCGTGGACATGCCGGGCAAATGGCAGGACCAATTTCTGCGGCCCGGTCCGTGGCCGGAAGCCTTCGTGAAAGCGATGCGCGAAGCGTATCTGCGCGCCGGCCCGGACTTTCAACTTTCTAAAATGACGCCGCGCCCGCTGGATCTGGGGCCGATCACCACACTGACCAGTCTGAGTCTGGGTTCGTTTCGCAAGATGGCCTTCGTCTGGACGTTGTTTGGACTTTTGTTGGTGGCAATCTTTGTTTGGATGCACTGGCGCTGAACAAACCCGTATCAGAAAATTTCCGAAGGGATTTATCAAGCTACCGTTATTCGGAGCATCGCCGCAGTGCTTCCGCCTCACCGATGAGTTTTGAAAAGGGAAGTTCCAATGCTTCCGCAATCGCATTGGCCGCGTCCAAACTGGGATTACTCACGCCCCGCTCGATCATGCCGATGTACGTCTGATGAAGCCCCGCCTTTTGCGCGAGCTCCTGCTTGCTCAACTTTTTCGCCGTCCGGTGTTTTTCCAGGACCAGCGCAAAAGCATCTGAAAATTCCAAACGCCGCCGCCGCATCGCCAAACGCTGCAACGCGCCGGGACGGCACCTAGATAAGAATATAATCTTGCAATTGACAAAATCGCGGCTAGAATGATTCTCGGCTCAAGAGTTTTTTCCAAACAGGACAAATAGAACGAATCCAGAAAGGGAAAATATGAACATCAGAAAAGCAGGTATGCAGGTTCTTTTTGCTTGTCAGTTGTTCGCATTTTATTCCACCCATGCCGCGCCACGCTGGCCGTTGCCGCCGATTCCAGAATGCGTCTTACCCCTTCACTCCGAGACGTTCGATGAAAACTTTTCGTATGGCGAAACTGCCACCCAATTAACCGTTGGCAGCTATGTTCTAAATGAAAGTTGGTCAGGCTACGCCTTGCAACGCGCGGGCACAGTCGTTCCGTTTATTATTCCGGGCATGGATTCCACCGGCCACACGAACATTTCTTGCCACAACGCCGGCGCAATCCGTTTTTGGTTCAAGCCGAATTGGTCGAGTGCTTCCATCGCTGGCGGCACTGGGCCGGGAGCAATCGCCCAACTTGTGGAACTGGACGCTGTGGTGAGCAAACAATCCGCCGTGGACTGGTCGCTGCAAATCAGCGCGGACGGTAACACCTTGGCCTTGCTTGATCCGAATAGAAACGCCTTGTTGCAAACGCCGCTCGGTTGGATTGAAGGTCAGCCACATCTCATCACCTTGGATTACAATCCCAAAGGGACGGCTTTGTTTGTGGATTCAGAACTGGCAGCACAAGGCGCGGCGGTTGCAGAACTTCCGCCAAAACTCGCCGTGCTGGTGTTGGGCAGTTCGTTGACGGGGGAAAATCCGGCGCAGGGGGATCTCGATGAGTTTTATTCTTTTCCCAAATCGCTGACCGCGATGGACGTGGAGTTTTGTTACAACTTTAATTCCGGCAACGTCGCTCTGGGGCCGGTCTCAGCAGGAGACGCTCTTGCACGACAAAAACTTGTTGCAGCCAGAAAAGTGCGACGGGCCGTGATGCCGAGCATGAGCATGATGAGCGCAAGCATGTCCAGTTCGCTGCCGATGGGTGCCACGTCCGGCCTGCTCAGTTTTGGCTGCGCGTGCAATTGCAATTGCGCAACCGGCGGACAAGTTTATTTCACCAACCTCACGGCCACGCTCACGACGAATCAGGGCATGGTAGTCAGTTTTAATCTGGCAGGCGGGACCAACGGAATGGCTTATGGTGTTTTCACAACCACCAACATTGGCAGTCCAAACTGGAAATGGATTGGAAACGCTTACACCTGCTCGACGGTCTATTTGACCAACCAACCGGCGGACGTGGCGTTTTACGCGCTCGGCGCGGTGTCGCAAACCATGACTATTGCATGGGGAAATGATTCAAACGGCCAGAGCGATGCGCCCGTGGAAATAACCGACGCTA
>JANYDP010000559.1 GCA_025363535.1 Verrucomicrobiota bacterium
TGCCGCCCTCAAAAATTTTGCGGACGATGTCGTAACGAAATTCGTTCTGAATGGTGAAAAGAGCCACGCGCCGATGTTTGTGATTTGCGGGTTGAAGTCAAGTCCCGCGTTTTTTTAACGCGGCCGCAGCGGCGAAAAACCCTGAGAACAAAGGCGATTTTTTTTAATTTTCTGCTTGCACGCCGGTTTTGAAGGGTTTTAATACGAAGCAAGTCGAACGACTTTCAGTAAAACCAAAAAATAAAAAAACTAAACACACACATCATTATGGCAAAAGCACCCGCAAAAGCAGCCGTCGCAAAGTCTCTCTCGAAATCACAGATCGCTTCCACGCTGGCTGAAAAAGTCGGCATCACCAAGAAGCAATCCGTCCAGTACCTCGAAGACCTCGCGGCCCTGGCCTACAAGAACGCCAAGAACACTTTCACGCTGCCCGGTCTCGGCAAGCTGAAGCTCAAGAACCGCGCCGCCCGCGTCGGCCGTAATCCGGCCACGGGTGCGACGATCCAGATCCCGGCCAAGCGCGTCGTGAAGTTCCAGGTCGCCAAAGCCGCGAAAGACGCGATCCTCGGCACCAAGTAATTTCCCAGCCCCTTCAAGGCGCTTCGATTCGTCGAGGCGCCTTTTTTGTTGGCCGGGAGGGGAATGGATGGATGAGTGGATGGTTGGATAAATGGGTTCAAAGAGGCAACCGCTCACAGATCATTCGTCCAACCGTCCACCAATCCATTCATCCAACCATTCATGAAGATCGCCATCGTCGGCTGCGGCGCATTGGGCAGTTATTACGGCGCGAAACTCTGCCGCGCCGGGTCGGACGTGCATTTCCTGTCGCGCTCGGACTACGAGGCGGTACGCCGCCACGGCGTAACGGTGCGCGGAGCGAGCGAGGGGTTCAACGTCCAGCCCCACTGCGCGCGAACACCCGAGGAGATTGGTGAAAGTGATTTGGTCATCATCGGCCTTAAAACCACGGCGAACGATCAGTTTGCAAAATTGCTGCCGCCGCTCATCGGGAAAAATACCGCCGTCCTCACGTTGCAAAACGGCCTGGGCAACGAGGAACAACTCGCGCGCTTTTTCCCCGTGGAGCAAATCCTCGGCGGGCTGTGCTTCGTTTGCCTCAACCGCGTGGAGCCGGGCGTCGTCCGCTACATTGACCACGGACTGATCGTGCTGGGCGAGTTTCAGCGTCCCGCCGCACCGCGCACCCATGAACTTGCCGCGCTGTTTCAAAACGCCGGTGTAAAGTGTCACGTCACGGAAGATCTGGCCCGGGCGCACTGGGAAAAACTCGTGTGGAACATTCCCTTCAATGGTCTGGGCGTGGCGAGCGCCGCGGGGCTGGAAGTTTTTTCCTCCGCTCACGTTTCGCGTTTCACGTTTCACGCCGTCGGCGCCTGTCTCACCACGGACAAACTGCTCGGCGACGCCCGCTGGGAAAAAATCGTCCACGAGCTGATGCTGGAAGTCATCGCCGCCGCCGGTGCGCTGGGATTTGTCATCCCGGTTGCGTTTGCGGAAAAGCAGATCGAACGCACCCGCACGATGGGCGAATACAAGCCGTCCACGCTGGTGGATTTTGAAGCGGGCCGTCCGTTGGAATTGGAAGCCCTGTTTCGTGAACCGCTGCGCCTGGCGCAACGGGCGGGAGTCGCGGTTCCGCGTTTGAAAAAACTTTGCGCCATCCTTGAGGCTCTGGACCCGGCGGGAAAATAATCAGGTCAGCATCGGCGTGGCGCGCTTGACCAGTTGCAGGCCCACGCCCCACGGGTCGCGCAGCATCACCAGTTCGTCCCCCGCCGCGTTGGTGAAAAAATCCTCGGCGATTTTTGCACCCACGACCACGAGCCGGTCCCGGTCGACGCGGATGTTTTCCGAGACAAACGCCAGATGCAACTGCGCCGGATGCATCGCTGGATAATCGGGTGTGGGTGCGCTGGTGCTCTGATAAATTTCAATCAGCACCGGCCCGGCCTGGAGGAACCGCGCATGATTCGGCGCCCCGCCAGCGCGCGCCACGGTGACGTCGAGATGTTTCACATACCAGTCCGCCATCGCGATCGGATCGGGCACCTGCAACGCGCAATGTTCAAGTCTCATGGCGGCAGTTTGCAAAGCACTGCGGAGCCACACCAGCTTCAATTCAACCCAGGCCGGCATTGAAAAGTCACCGACCAGGCGGCAAACTCCCTGACCGTGCAAATCAATCCACGTCCGCAAGAACATCGCCAAAAATGAAAATAAAATTTCACCCGCTGTGTATTCTTTCACTGCTGCTCGCCGCGCCGGCTGAGGCGGCGCACGTCTGGAACGGCTCGCTGACGGGCTTTACTGTGGCTGCTGGCGCGGATTGGACGCAGGCGACCAACCAGGATCGTCTCACCGCGAACGTATGGCTGGCGCGCTCGACCACGCGCGGCCTGTTCAACGCCGCCAGCGAGAACGGCTACTTCAGTTACTACAGCCCCGCAAACACCGCGTGGGCCTACGGTTCGCTCTCCGACTATGCGGTCCTCAATTATGCGAGTTGGGAAACCTGGAACGGACACAGCCCGCCTTCGATGGTCGGGCAGGATGCCGTGGTGCATCTCCTCGCTGATGACGTTTACCTCTCGCTCAACTTCTCCTTCTGGGGCGGGCCGGGCGGCGGCTTCGCCTACACGCGCTCCACACCCGCACTGACGCCGGAACCGGGCGTGACCACGCTGGGTGTGACCGGGTTGGTCATTCTTTTTCACTGGCAATGGAACCGCCGCCGGCCCGGATCACAATGAGTATAGAAAACCTTTTTTGTTTTTCATCTGCGCCAATCTGCGTAATCTGCGGTTAACAAACTATGAAACCTCGCGTTCGCTTTGCCCCCTCGCCCACCGGCTACCTGCACATCGGCGGTGCCCGCACCGCCTTGTTCAACTGGCTCTACGCCCGCCACACTGGCGGCACGTTCGTGCTGCGCATTGAAGACACCGATGCCGCGCGCAACTCCCAGGAGTCCGTGGACGTCATCCTGGAAGGCCTGCGCTGGCTCGGCCTCGACTGGGACGAAGGCCCGCTCACGCCCGACGCCACCGGCCCGTGCAAGGGCAGCCGCGGCCCGTACTTTCAATCGCAACGCAAGGCCAACTATCGCGCGCGCGCCGAAGCCCTGCTCGCCCACGGCCTCGCCTACGAAAGCGAAGGCGCGATCAAATTCAAAATGACCCGCGAGCCAATCACCATTCCGGACCTCGTCGTCGGCGATGTCGTGCGGCCGCTCACCGACCGCGAGGAACTGGATCCCGACTGGGTGCTCGTGCGTTCCGACGGCCAGCCCGTGTTTCATTTTGTCAACGTCGTGGACGATCTGGAGATGGGCATCACCCACGTCATTCGCGGCGAGGATCATTTGAGCAACACCGCCAAACACATCGCGCTCTTCCGTGCCTTCGGCGTCGAGCCGCCCAAGTATGCACACATCCCGCTCATCCTGAATGGCGACGGCTCCAAGATGAGCAAGCGCGACACCGGCGCGTCCCTCAACACCTATCTCGCCGAAGGATTTTTGCCCGAGGCGGTGAACAATTACCTCTGCCTCCTGGGCTGGTCGCCGAAGCACAACACCGAAAAAATGTCCCTCGCCGAAGTGTCCGAACGATTCGACCTCCCGCAGATTCTCCGGCACAACGCGAAGTTTGACTTTGAAAAACTCCTGTGGTTGCAAGGGGAATACTGTCGCGAACTGCCGGCCGACCGCTTCTACGAACTCTCGGTGCATGCCTTCGCCAACACCGGCGTGGACACCAACACTTTCGACACGAAGTACGTCAAAGCCGCGCTCGACACCTGCCGGGGAAAAATTAAAACCTTCGCGGAAATTCCCGCCTACGCCGGGTTTTATTTCCGTGACGACCTTTCCTACGAACCCGAGGCGGCGAAGAAAGCCTTCGTGCCGGAAAACAAACCGCGCCTGGAAAAACTCCGCGACACCTTCGGCCAGCTCCCGACGTTCGATGCCGCCTCACTGGAACTCGCGCTCAAGGATGTGGCCGGCGAACTCGAGGTGAAGGCCGGTGTGCTCATCCACCCAGTGCGCCTGGCCT
>JANYDP010000564.1 GCA_025363535.1 Verrucomicrobiota bacterium
CGACGGACTCCTGCACATCCGGGTCAAGGACGCGGCGGCATTTTACGCGCGCTCGACGGGGTTGCTTTTGGAAAGCCAGGTCACCGTCTTCGGCATCCGCAGCCAGAGCCGGTCGCTGAAAAACATTTTCGACAAGGTCACGACATGAACGCGCCCGAAGCCGGAACCAAAACACTGACGCTGCAACCCTCGCTGTTCCGGGCCTGGTGCGGCATCTGGCTGCTCACCTGGAAAAACCAACTCACCTGGCAGCGGTTGCCAAAACAAATCCTCGGCCTGTTCGTGTTGCCCGCGCTGATCTATCTGACGCCGATCAATCCGGCCCAGAACAGTCCGCTGCTCGGCGATCCGTGGTCGCAGTTCAATAATTTTTCCGGCCGCCTGATGCGCGCCAAGACGCCGCTCCAGCCCGACCAGCGCACGCAGTTGCAGAAAATTTTCCTGGACGAGTTCACGAGCGCCAACAACGACTGGCAGGCCGTCGAAGCGGGAAACGCCAGCCGTCGGAACGAACAGATCGAAGCCGGCTACGAAAAAATCCAGACCCGCGCGAAGACCATGCTTGACGACCGCCAATTCGCCGCGCTGCAAACCTTCTGCCAAAGAAACATCACGACCGCCGAATCGTCCACGCCGGCGCAGATGTGGACGCGCACCTCGCCGTTCTATCACTGGCTGATTGATTTTTATTTTTTCATCGTGCTCCCGTTGAACTGCGTGCGGCTGTGCGGTGGCCTGATCCGCGACGAATTGCAAACCAACACCCTCAGCTTCCTGACCACGCGGCCGCTGGGCCGGGCGCGGCTGCTGATTCTGAAATACCTCGCCCAGACCGCATTTCTGCAAATCACGCTGCTGCTGCAAACCCTGCTGCTCTTCACGGCGGGACAGTTGCGCGGGATGCCGTCGCTGGGCGCGTTGCTGCCGCTGTTTTTGGCGGCGCAATTTCTGGCCGTGTTCGCCTGGAGCGGGCTGGGAATTTTTCTCGGGCAGCTCACGCAGCGCTATGTCGCGATGGCCATCGTCTATGGAGCGATTGTGGAAATGGGCATCGGCCGCATCCCCACCAACATCAACACCCTGTCGCTGACCAAACATCTCAAGACCCTGCTCGCGCATCATCCGGCGTTGCAGAGCACCTATGAATGGACGAGCACCAGTGTGCCGCTGTCCGTGAGTGCGTTGCTCCTCGCGCCGGTTATTTTTGTGGGACTAGCCGCGCTGCTGTTCACCTTTCTGGAATATCATCACACCGCCGAGATGCAGAAGTGACACTGCGCCCGGCGGCTTGTTTCAAATCTGCCGGGTGGAATCGGCATCCAACTCCCGCTGCGCCGCCCGCAAAGCTCGCAGCATTTGCGCCGCGCTGATGTAGCGTTGGGCCGCGCTCGGCTGGCAGGCCCGGCAGATGATTTCGTTCAGCCGCATGAACCCCGGCTTGGCCACGAGCGTGGTCGAGAGTTCGGAAAAGGAGCGCGGGTGTCTCCCCGTGCCGACCACGTAAAGCGTCATGCCGAGCGCATAAATATCCGCGAGCTTCGTGCCCACTCCATCCGGTGCGCGGTAATACTCGGTGAACACCTGCGTGCGTTCCTCTCCAATGTCCGGCGCTTCCCGCACCAGACCCACGTCCGCAAATTTCGGGCGACCTTGCACAAACACCACGTTGGACGGCTTGATGTCGCGGTGTACGAGTTCCTGGCTGTGCAGAAATTCCAGCGCCTCGGCGAGCGCAATGCCGATGCGGATGGTTTCATGCGCCGAGAGCCGCCGCAAGTCCACCTGCTGGCACACGCTCGACAGGTCGCGGGGTTTGTATGGTTCACCCTTCTGCTCCCAGTCGGGGTCGAGCGGATCGCCAAGTTCCATGACGTAATAAAAATAACCAGCGCGGTCGTTGCGGTTGACGTGGTCTATGTGCAGCAATCCAGGATGCTGGTTGGAAAAAGGTTTGTAGTTTTTGATGCCGCGAAATTCCCGGTCGTACGGATCTTCGTCCTCGAACTTGGCGCGTTCGATTTCCTTGAGCGCCTGCCATTGGCCAGTGGCGTTGCGCACCAGCCAGACTTTGCCGTAAGCGCCTTCGCCGAACGGTTCGCCGAGCGTGGTGTAACCGGGAAATCTTTCCACGCCTTCCACCCAGGCGCTCTCGGCATTTCGTCTTGGCGCGAGCAGCGTCCAAGCCAGTGCGCACGGAACCTGGCCGCCGGCGATCACGAGCCAGGGAAACCAGTAGTTCGTGTAGTAACTCCACGAGACGAAGACGAGCATCGCCGCAAGCGCCAGCGCGGCCGCCACCAGACATGCCCGCAACCGCCGGAACCGATACACGATGAGGCCGATTAAAACTCCGGTCACGCAGAGAAAAAATGCCTCCAGCCATTCCGGCGGGCGACGCAGCCAGTCGCCGTTCACCAGATTGAGAAACGTGGTGGCCATGATTTCCACGCCGCCGATGGCTTCGCGGTTCCAACGCGGGTTCCAA
The DNA here is from genome assembly GCA_025363535.1 of Verrucomicrobiota bacterium. Classification (GTDB taxonomy): domain Bacteria; phylum Verrucomicrobiota; class Verrucomicrobiia; order Limisphaerales; family CAIQOK01; genus CAIQOK01. The sequence continues at coordinate 2,486 of JANYDP010000564.1, forward strand.
CGCGTGTAGGGAGTCCGGAACTTATCATCTTCCCGGACGGCTGGATCGGGATCGTTGGGCCAGTTGCCGATGAAAACAATTTTGTCACGAAAATGGCCTTTGGCTTGGCCGAGTGCCAGCGGGTAGCTGAAGGTTTCCGCCGGAATTGTTTCGCCGTAATAACGGAGCCATTGTTTTTCCGCACCTTCATCGAGAAGCACGCCCAAGGCTTGCGCCGCCGCCCAACCGAGGCTGTGAAAGGTGCCGGCACCCGGGGCCAGAAACGGCCAGTGGCGGCGCACGATTTCACCGCGGCCCTCGTCGTCCGCCTTGCCCGCGCCGAAATTGGCGGCCACCGCTTTGAACGGGTCGGCGGGCGGCTTCACGTAGGCGCTCTCCAGTTCGGGATGTTTTGGCTCGATGATTTTGGACGCGAGGACGACGTGACCGTTGCGCCGCATCGCCTCAGCGAACGCCGCGTCGGTCACGGGATTTTTTTCTTCGAGCAAAAAAACGTCGAAGACTACGAGCCGGGCGCCATCCTCGGTGAGTTTGTCCAGCAAGCGTTCGTGAATCTGGCGACCCCACGGCTGGCCGCGATGCTGGATCAACTTGTCGTAGGCATCGTTGTCCATCCGGACGAACGCGACTTGATTGGTCATCCGGCTGTTCCAAAAGGCAAAGAGGTAGTCGTAGCTGGCGTTTTCCCAGGCCTCCCCCAGCGGCGTGCCCCACAGCAGCAGCCCGCACAGCACCGTCAGCGCCGCGCCGAGGGCGGGCTTGAACCACGGGGCTGTGATGCGGGCTTTGAGTTTCACGGATGCATGGGAATTGAGTCTCTGGCGGGAGTGTAGAAAAAGGCGGGAGTAAAAACAGCATTTTCTGGCCGGTCATTTTTCTCTTTACGGCTGGAAGCTGAAGTGGCAGAAGTGACGTGACGGAACATCCCAGTTTTTCGACTGCTGATCGTTTTGGAACAGGTTGCAGGCGAGGGGAACAACAATCACAACAATAAAAAAAGGAAGCTATGAGCAAGACAAATTGGAAAACAATCGTGCTAGTCGCATTCGCCAGCCTGGCTGTGGGGGCAACTGGTTGCAAATGCATCTGTCTAGACAACAAAGCCGCAGGCATTCCGACTATAACCTGCCAACCGCTTGATCAGGAAATTTATTTACCCACCAATGGATGCCCCCAAACAGTCCTGTTCCGTGTGGGTGTAAAAACGGAAAACGCAACCCGCTTCGCGTGGTTTAAGCTCGAACCAACCGAGCGCGGTCTGCGGGAGGTTCCACAAGACTGCAAGCGCGGCGGCCTTTCAAACGTTCTCCGAATTGACAATGTCGGCACGAATGACTGGGGGCTTTATTACTGTGAAATAGCGCATGAGGCCGGCAGAGAACTCGGCGACGGATGCAAATCAACTCAGGGCGATGTCATCACCAGAACCCGCTTGGCAGAATTAAAAGTATATGCTCCAATGATTCGCATCATGTCCACCACACAGGTTTCGAGCGGAACAGTGCAAGGTAACATCCCCGGCCCCGGCAGTTGTCCACCCGGGAGCTATTCCGCTTCAATACCTTTCAACAAAGACAGCAAAGGCGCCTATTTTACGGCCCCCACAGCCGCAGGATCAACTTGTGATCTGTCTGTTTCGTTGGTGGATTCGGCGGGAAACTTAACCCCGCTGCCCAACGCCCTGTTTGGGGCGTCGTGGAGTACTGGAAAACCGTTTGGGTGCGCCAGCAACGGTTCCGCCGCCGACAGCTCCGATCTGAATAAAAGAACGTTCGCCGTCAGTCAATATGGCAAGCCGCACGCTTTCGTTGTGTATTTTAAAAATCAGCAGACGATCGGGGCCAAGTATCAGCTCAAGGTGGAATGGCATTGAACGTTCAATAAATGAGGGCGCATCAAAAATTGAAGCGAGCCAGAAGCGCGACGGTTCTTTCTCTGGGCAAATTCAAATACAGGTTGATCGGATGAAGCCGGTAGTCGCGATTGAAAAGATTGAGCAAGCCCACCGAGCATTCAAATCGGCGACGCGGGGAACGATAGCCCGCGTATAGGTTGACCTGCCAGAAGCTCTCATCCGGCAAGTTTGGGGAAACGAGCGAGGAGTCCGTCAGCGAGGTCTGGCAGCGCCACGCGGCGTTGGCCTGTGCAAAAAAGCCGGAAGGCAAATTCAGAAGAGCATCCAAAGTCAAAGTGTGGAGAATCCCCTCGTTGAGGAATGTCCCCGGACTGCCGCCAGTCAGATAACGAGGATTTACGAAAAGGTTTTGCTCAAGCCGGGCTTTGGCAACTTCATAACGAAGTCCGACACTTGCCGTGTCACCCAGCAGTTGGCGCAGCGAAAACGAAAGGCTTTGCTCGCGAAAACGCAACGACTCCTTCACTTGCATGGCTTGGGGATTCGGGGGGCTGTCAAACAAGTCACTGGTGTAAGCGCCCACTTGACGATCATCCAGGGACTGGATCTGTTGAAGCGCCAGCGTGGCGTAGGTGTTCCCAAAGTGAAACCGCCCGTCCGCCTGCCACACTTCGATTCGCTCCCCGGACAGTCCGCCGACGAGCGAGTCAGGAAAAGCTGTGCGAAACGTGGCTGGCAATCCATTGAGATGAGTTGGCTCCAGCCGGATGCTTTGATCCAAATCCTGCCCCGTCACCGACCGAGAATAGCCTACCCGGAAAACAGCGGCCTTGCTCGGCTGCCAAAGCAATGCGGCCTTCGGGGAAAGGTAGCTGACGCTCTCCCGATCGGAACTCAGCGGCGGGCTGATGGTATTGCGGGCCAGTTGAAGGCAGTCTTCAGTAAGCCCGCCAAACAATTCTAAATGGTCGTTGATCTGCCAGTAATCATAAGCGTAGAAGCTGGCACGCCAGTTCTGCACGCTCACAAATTGCCGCGGAAAAACAAAGGGTGTAGATGAAAAGTAGCCATCATAGCGACCGGAGGTAATGCCATCCGATAAATTAGAATTTGCCGGTTGAGCCTCATCGCGGCTGGAAATTTTTTCAGTGTTTAACTGGAGCCGCGTGCCCAAAAGGAAAGTGTGCGGCCCAAACTTCTGCACCTGCTGCAGTTCAATCGCATTTGCCACATAGTGGCGGGAGTAAACATGCGTCAAACCGGTCGGAGCAACAAAGTCTGGCTCGCCAAACGCCTTCGCCAGCAAAAGCGCAGCCCCGTTCGGCTGGTACAGATTCACCGAATCATCAATGCGGCTCGCCAACACCAGCGTGTGACTTTCGGGCGACCACTCGCGGTGGTAGCCCAGCAGCACATTCGGGGATTGGTTTTCCCGCAAACTCAGTCCGCGCTGGGTGATTGCCGGATCGTAATATTGCGCCAGATCGCCGCCGGTCAGCTTCGTCTCATACACCTGAAGAAAAAAACTGTCCTTTGGCCCCAGCATTTGTTTGATCTTCGCCGAAAAAGTGCGGCGTTCAAAACCCGCATTCACGGCTTGTCCGGGATCAGACTGATAATCTGCTTCCAGCGCATAGCTGGTTCCCTTCATCGTGCCGTATTGTGACCCATACTGGCTCCATGCCCCACGACTCAAATACTCAGTGCTGGAACTGAAACCAACACCATCGTGGTCAAAAAGCCGGGTGTATTCCTGCTGGCTGACTGGCTGAGCCAGCAACCTGCCATCGGCTGGTCCCAGCAGAGCAGTCATGAGGTATTCGCTAAATGCAGGGGTTTCGTACCGCAGCCCGTATGGAGTTGTGCTGAGCGACTGTTGATACGCATTGGCTAGAAACAAGTGAGCGCTATAACTGGTGTAATCCGCCGCCACCGCCCGGCCCGCTTCCCTGAGCGCCACGTCGTCCAACCCCGCCTCGCTGTAAATCCGCGCCAGGTTCGCGCTGCGCACGGCGCGATCCTGATCCAGCAGCAGCCCCGAGCGATAGACGCCCCGGTTTTGATTCAGTTCCTGGGATTTTTCCAGGTCACGGACGGCTTCGTTGATGCGGTTGTGCTGTTCATCATTCAACGCGGAGTAAAGCCAGCTCGTCGGGTCGTTCGGATCGAGCGTCTGCGCCAGTTGAAATTCCTTGCGCGCCCGCTGATCATCGCCCGCCGTGCTCCAGGCTTTGCCCAGGTAACTTCGCAACGCGGCGCGCTGCGGTTCGAGCGCGGCGGCGATCAGTAAATCCTCGCGGCCACCCGCCCCATCACCGCGGCGGATGCGGCACAAGCCCCGGCCGAGCCACGCGTTGCCCAACGCGGAATCAACAACCAGCGCACGGTCAAACCACCCGATGGCGTCGCCCGTTTTATTTTGGGCGGCCAGCAAAAAACCTTTCAGCGCGAGCGCCTGGGCGTTGCGCGGCGCGAGCGTGAGACTTTTGTCAAGAGCCGAGGACGCCCGATCAACGCGGCCAAAGCTGAATTCCAATTCCGCCACGCGCTCCCACGCGAAACCAAATTCCGGCGAGCCGTCCACTGCGCGCCGGGCGAAATCCAGCGCGGACTTTAGTGCGCCCGGCCCGGCCAGGGACTGCGCGTGATACGAAGCGGCGAGCAGTTCGGTCGGAGTTGATGGTTGATGGTTGATGGTCGGCGGAAGCGGCTCGTGCTGCACGGCGGCGATGAGTTGTTGGAGCGCACTGGCGAGACGTTGGTTTTTTTCAGAAGCGCCCGCCGCGCGAAGTTTGAAGAGTTGCGCCTCGGTTTTTTCCACCTGGCCGACGGACAGCAACAGCGCCGCGTGATAGACGTGCCAGGCTTCGGAATCTGGCGGTGCGACGGCGGGAAATTTTTTCAACGCCACGAGCAGGTCGCCTTGCCGGTACGCCGCAAGCGATTCGCCCAGTGCATTTTGTTCCTCCGTCGCGAGCGACAAATCGTTCAGATCCAGTACCGCCGGGTAGTAGAAACACCATTGCAAAAGATTCCGGGCGATGAAGCCGGGGGTTCGCCTCGGAGCCTCTCCCGGCACAGCCACGGCCTGTTCGCCGTTCGTGAGAACGAGCGTGGCCGCCGCATTGCCGAACTCCACCCTGCCCTCGATCACGGAGAGTCTCGTGCGCTCAATGTCGTTGGTCGCGGCAACTTCCATGACGAACTCGGTGCCTTCGATTCCAGCGGTGGCGCCGCGCGTGATGACGCGGATGCGGCCGGGCTTGTCCCGGTGGAAAAAGGAGATGATCCCGCGCACGAGTTGCAGGCCGGATTCATCATCCTTCTCCCGGGGCGGTAAAATCTCCAGCTCCGTAAGCGCTCCGATGGGCACGGCGCTTTGATCAGACCAGCGCAGGGCCACGCGGCTGTCCGGGCCGGTGCGCAGGCGGTCGAAGGGATGGACGATCTGATTCGTCTGCGTGAGCACCCAGGTCGTGGCACCCTTGGGGGAAAGCTCCACCGTGCCCTGGAGTTCGACGATGCGGATGTCGTTCGTCGTCCCGGCCCAAATCGGCGTGGCCCGGCTCGCAATGCTCGCAACGAGCAAAATTCCCCGCAGGATATTAACGAAGGTTTTCAATTTCCGTCCCTGACAGTTGTTTCGGTTTCGGCTCATGGTTTAAGCGAGCCGCAGCGGCAAAGCAAGCAATCACCTTTTCCCCGGCCACCCCCGCTGCCCGCTCCCCCGATGGCCGCTTCACCGCCGCGCTCAATCAGGTTACGTGGCTCGCGACGGAATCTTTCAAAAATTATCCGACAGAATTTTACCGCCCGCCCGTAACCCCTCCAGAACCGACACACGTTCAACGAGAAAAAAGTTATGACGACCTTAGAACCAGCAATCCATCAGCGGCCGATCAGGATGATGACCGGGGCGAGCTATCAAAATTTTGTCCGCACCACGCCGCGCACGTTGGAACAAGCGGTGCATGCCGCCGCCTGCGCCATCAAGGATCACCAGATCAAACCCGCGACCGACGACGAACCCGCCCCGCACGCCCGGACCCGGGCGCTGCTCGCGTTGGTGACGCACTGCTACGCGCGGCAGCTCTACAGTTCGTTCGACTTGGCGGACATAGCCGCGCGCGACGAGGACTTTGCGCGGCTGGGCGGCGAAGGGTTTCCCGCCGCCCAGACGATCCGGCGTTTTCGCGGGGAGAACCGCGAGATCGTGCATGGCTGCTTGGTGCGGGCGCTGCGATTTTTGGCGGAGCAAAAAATTTCGTTGGGTGTGTTGACCAAGGTCAGCGAAGCCCAACTCGCCGAGGAGGCCCACCGGCGGCTCATCATGGCTGCGTTCCTGGACAGCGTGGAGCTGGACGGGGTGGAGGTGACTGATCCGCCGGTGGAATTTTCATATTTGTTTGCCAAAGACTCCGCGCACAGGCATTAAGTCGGACGTGCCCCGGAAGCCTGACGACGAAATCATCCGCACCCGCGCGACGCTGCTCAACCGCCTCAAGAACTGGGACGACCGGGCGAGCTGGCAGGAGTTTTTCGACATCTACTGGAAACTCATCTACGGCGTCGCGCGCAAAGCCGGGTTGACCGAGGCCGAGGCGCAGGACGTGGTGCAGGAGACGCTGTTCTCCGTCGCTAAGCATATTCCCAAATTCAAATACGATCCCGCCCTTGGCACATTCAAAGCCTGGCTGTTGAACATGACGCGCTGGCGCATCACCGACCAGTTGCGCAAACGCGGGCCGCTCATTGAGCACCGCGACCCGGCCGGCGACACGGCACGCACCGCGACCGTGGAGCGGGTGGCGGACGAAACCATTCCCAACTTGGACGCAGTCTGGGAGGCGGACTGGAAAAAAAATCTGCTGGCGGCGGCTCTGACGAATGTGAAGAGCCGGATTGACCCGCTGCAGTTTCAAATCTTCGACTTCTATGTGACCCGGGAATGGCCGCCGGAGCAAGTGGCGCAGACGTTCAAAGTCTCGGTCAACCAGGTTTATCTGGCCAAGACCCGGGTGACGGAAAAGCTGCGCGAAGAAGTGAAGCGACTGGAGCAGGAAGTGACGTGAATCGCTTACTCCCGCATGAAATCATTTTATACGGAGAAATGGTCGGCTGGAAATTCGGAAACGCGGCAGAAGCCCGGTCACAACGGCAGCGCCCGGTCCGCAAATAAACTTAACCTTGCGCCTGTAAGATGCTGGTGCCATTAATGCTTTCAGTGAAATGAATCAGGCCACCCACCAGATTACTTTGCACAACCGACCTGCCCGCCGGTTGGCGGCGCTGGTCTGTCTCGTCCTGTTTCTCTCCCTGCAATTTTTTGCCAGCTCGGGCGCACTGCACCAATCCCTTCACGCCGACTCCAACTCACCCGACCATCATTGCGCGATCACGTTGTTGACCGGCGGCCAGGCGGCTGCGCCGGTTCTTCCGACCCTGTGGATTCTCTTCGCCGCCACTATCTACTTTTCACTGCCGCCGCTGCCGACAGCGGTTCCCGCTTCTTTAGATCTTCGGCTTTCCCCCGGCCGCGCTCCGCCTCGGTTCTAATCCCTTCCACCCTCGGTTCGTTCCCGGAATAGTTCCGTCGCTCGTTTGGGCGAATTGGAATTTTTTAGAAACACAAAAATCCTTAGTCGGAGCAATTATGAAAAAATTTATGACCGTGCTGTGCCTGGGCCTTGTCGTGCCCATGATACCAGCCCAAGAAACCAATGAAGTGCAGGAGTTGAAACGACAGATGCAGTGGATGCAGGAACATTTTGAAAAAGTTCACAATGAAGATCGGGCGGTGATCAATGAGTTGAGCAAAAAGGTGGATCAGCTTGCGGGACAGCGAACCACCGAGGCGGAAAAGAAAAAGTTGGAGCAGGAGCTGACAACCCAAATGTCCTCCAACGTGCCCGCCGCCGCGCCACCGGCCACCGAAATCAAACCCGCCTGGGTGCCCACCCAACCCATCACCGTGGCGCGTGCCGGCTCGGCCTACATGAACATCAGCTTCGACGCATTGATGGCAGCCGGCGGTTCCACGGCTGCTGATCCGTCGAAGCAATTGGAACTTGGCGATCACGATCCGAGCAAGAACGGTTTCTCGCTGCGCAATGCGGAGATCTCGTTGGACGGCGCGGTGGACCCTTATTTCAAAGGCTTCGCGAACATCGTGCTCAAGCTCGACAACAACAACGAGACAAGCATCGAACTAGAGGAAGCCTACGCGCAGTCCACGTCGCTGCCCGCAAATTTGCAACTCAAGGCCGGACAATTCTTCGCCAACTTCGGCCGTCAAAACGCGCAGCACCCGCACACCTGGGCGTTTGTGGATCAGCCCATCATTCTCGGTCGCGCGTTCGGGCCGGACGGTTTGCGCAGCATCGCCGCGCAACTTTCGTGGCTGGTGCCGACGCCATTTTACACGGAAGTTTTTCTCGGCATCCTGGACGGTCAGGGCGGCACATCCTTTAGCTTTCGCAACGAAGGCACGCCGGACAATCTGGGCGTGAACCGGTATGCCGGGCGCGCGACCATGAATCGGAATCTCCAAGGCGCAGAAGACCTGGTCTTCACGCCGCACCTTGCGTCCTCATTCGAATTATCCGATCAGCAAACGCTCGTGCTCGGTGCTTCGGCGGCGCTGGGGCCGAACGATACCGGCCCGCACACGCGCACGGAAATTTACGGCGTGGATGCGTATTGGAAATGGAAACCGTCCCACGCCGACGCGGGCTTCCCCTTCGTCTCGTGGCAAACGGAACTGCTCTACCGGCGCTTCGAGGCGGGTGCCGATCCGACGGCGAGCACGCCGCTGCCCGCCGAGACGCTGCACGACTGGGGGTTTTACTCGCAGGTGCTGTGGGGCTTCAAACCACGCTGGGTGGCGGGACTGCGCGGTGAATACGCGACCGGCAATCATGCCCTGGACGATCCCAACCAAGTGTTTCGCAGCGAGCGCACGCGTTTTTCGCCGGTGCTGACTTTTTATCCCAGCGAATTTTCCAAGCTGCGTCTGCAATACAACTACGATCACGGCGCGCTTTTCGGCAGCGAACATTCCATCTGGCTGCAAATGGAATTTCTTCTCGGGGCGCATGGGGCGCATAAATTTTAAGACACGGATTTCACAAATTAACACGAATTGAAACCACGATTATGAAACGAATATTTTCCTCACTGCTGGCGGTTGTCCTACCACTCGTCGCTCAAGCGAAACTAAACGTCGTTGCCACTACGGCGGACCTCGGCTCCATCGCGCGGGAGATCGGCGGCGACAAAATCGAACTCACCACCTTGGCCAAACCCACCGAAGACCCGCACTTCGTAGATGCGAAGCCGAGTTTCATCGTGAAGCTCAACCACGCCGATGTCGTGGTCGAAGGCGGTGCCGAGTTGGAAATCGGCTGGCTGCCCGCGCTGCTCGATCAAGCGCGCAACGAAAAAATTGTCGCGGGCGCACCCGGCCATGTGACCTGCGCCAAAGGCGTGCCGATGCTCGATGTACCGACCACGCTCGATCGTTCGCGCGGCGACATTCACGCGGCCGGCAATCCGCACTACATCATCAGCCCGTCGAACGCAAAAATTGTCGCGCAAAATATCGCGGAGGCATTTTGCCAGAATGATCCGAAGTCATGCGAGATTTATCGCGCCAACTTGAAAAAATTCACGGACGCAATTGACGCCAAGCTGGTGGAATGGCAGAGGGCGCTCTTGCCCTTTGCGGGACAAGGCGTTATCGCCTATCACGATTCCTGGCCTTACTTCGCCAAAGAGTTCGGGCTGAAAATTGATTTGTATCTTGAACCCAAACCGGGTGTGCCGCCGACGCCAACGCATCTCGCGGAAGTCATTACGAAGATGCAGGCAGATAAGGTTCACGTCATCATCGTGGACCCGTATCTGAACCGCCGGACCGCCGAAACAGTGGCCACCAAAACCGGGGCGACGGTCGTGGACGTGACGCAATTTCCCGGCGGCATCAAGGGTACCGAGGGCGGTTACATCACGCTGATGGATTACCTCGTGAACTCCATCGCGAAGGCGCTCGCCGAAACGAAATAAATTTTATGGACGCACTTTCCTTCATGCTCTGGCCGCTGATTGCGAGCCTGATTCTGCCGTGGCTGCTGGTTTATCTCGGACTGCACATCGTCCAGCGCGGCGTGATCTTTGTGGACCTCGCGCTCGCGCAGACCGCCGCGTTCGGAACCTGCATCGCGCTGCTGCTCGGCTACGACACCCATGACTGGCAGAGCTACGCGTTCTCGCTGGGCTTCACGTTTGTGGGCGCGGTGGTGCTGACCTTCACGCGCAGCCGCGACCAGCGCGTGCCGCAGGAGGCATTGATCGGCATCGTCTATGTCGTCGCGGCGGCGGCAGCGATTCTCGCGTTGAGCAAAGGCTCGGGCGGCAGTGAGGAATTGCAACGCTCGCTCGTGGGCGAACTGCTGGTGGTGCGGCCTACCGAGGTGATGAAAACCTTTGCGCTGTTTGTCGGCGTCGGCGTGGTTCACTTCATGTTCCGCAAAACATTCTTCGCCATTTCCGCCGACCCGGATCGCGCCACAGCGAGCGGCATCAACGTACGCTGGTGGGATTTTGTATTCTACATGCTGTTCGGTCTGGTGGTCACGAGCTTCGTCCACATCGGCGGCGTGCTGCTCGTGTTTTCCTATCTCGTGGTGCCGGCGGTGTGTGCGACGTACCTGGTCAATTCCATCGTCGCGCGCTTTGCCGTGGGCTGGGCGATTGCCACGCTGGCCAGCGTGGTGAGCCTGTTCATCACCGCGAAGGCAGACCTGCCCATCGGCGCGGCGATTGTCTGCGTGCTCGGCGTTTGCTTGATTCTCGCGGCGATGGCAGCAAGGTTGCTCAAGCTAAAACCGAGACCCGATTCAACACATTAGTCTGGCACGACCAAAGTCACCCGCGCTGTCGCGTCGCTTCGTAGAGAAACACTGCCGAGGCCACCGCCACGTTTAGTGAATTCATGTGTGATGGCATCGGGATTTCCACCGTGTCGTCGCACGCCGCAATTACGGTTGGCGTAAGGCCCGGCCCTTCCGCACCGAAGACCAGGCAGCAGTCACCGCGCAAATCCGCAGCCGCCAGTTTTTTCGCGCCCGGCCGTGGATGTGCCGCGAAACATTGCACGCCACGAGCGCGCAAGGCCGTCACTGTTTCCATCAGATGATCCACCCGCACCAACGGCTGCTCGAAGATGGTGCCCATGGAACCCGCCACCGCGCGGCGCTGGAACGGGCTGCCGCACGTCTCGCCCACGATCAGAAAATGCACGCCGAACGCCGCGCAGCTCCGCACGATGGCCCCGAGATTTTCCGCGCTGGCAATGCCTTCCACGGCGGCGAGCAGCAGCGGACGCGGAGAATTTTTCAGCAAGGTTTCCAAATCCGGGAGCGGTGGAATTTGGGCCACGGCCAGCGCGCCTTGGTGCATCACGTAGCCGGTAATGGTCTCCAACAATTTTTGTTCAGCGACGTAAACGGAAATGTCCGCCTCCGCCCGCGCCCGCAATTGCGGCTCCAGTTTTTCCAACCACGCCGGCGTGAGCAGCGCCGAGACGACCGTGAAGCGGCTGGCCAGGAGGCGTTTCACCACCTTGATGTTGGCCGCCACCAGCACGCCGGCCCGCTCATGTTCCTCCACGCGCTTGAGCGTCCGATACAACGCCAGCTCCGGCGCGTCGAGGGCTTGGACAGGTTGGAGGTGCAAGGTCGCCACGCGGGAATTAAAACGTGCGGCAGCGGCAATGAAAAGCGTGGAGATGGCGGCACCACCAAACGTTCACTTGCATTTTTCGCGGCGGAGTGAAACGTTTCCCAAAATTCAAACCTAAGAAAAATTATGGCCAAACCCATTCCCGACGGATTCCACACCCTCACCCCGCACATCGTCGTGGCCGACGGCGCTGCGGCGATTGAGTTCTACAAGCAGGCCTTTGGCGCGCGGGAGAATGGACGGCTTCTGACGCCCGACGGCAAAGCCGTGATGCACGCCCAACTGGCGATCGGCGACTCCATCCTCATGCTTGGCGGCGAAATGCCGCCGCACTCAGTGTCACCCAAAAGCCGCGGCGGCACGAGCGTGGTTCTGCACCTGTACCTCGCGGATGCCGACGCCGCCTTCGCTCGCGCCGTCCAGGCGGGTTGCGCGGTGAAGATGCCCGTGTCCGACACGTTCTGGGGCGACCGCTACGGCGTGGTGGAAGACCCGTTCGGCCATCAATGGGCCATCGCCACGCATAAACACGACCTCACGCCGGAGCAGGTTGAGTCGAACGCGAAAGCTTTCCTCGCCAAGATGGCAAAATGTTAACCAGCGTTTTGAAATGCTGGCCATGAAATTTAGGCGGTTCCATTATTTGGTCGCCATCTGGCTGCCGCTCGCCTCGCTCGCCACGCCACCATCAACTTCCGCCCGCACCGTTGAGGACTTTGATTCCGGCTGGAGTTTCAGCAAGGGCGATTTTTCTGGTGCCGCCATGCCGGGGTTCGACGATGCCGGCTGGCGGCGCGTGAACGTGCCGCACGACTGGAGCATCAAGGGGCCGTTCAGCGGAGATTACGCGAGCGGCAGCGGCTTCGCGCCGGGCGGCCTCGGCTGGTATCGCAAACATTTCCAGCTCGACGCCGCTCAGAAAAGCCAGCATGTCATTCTTGAGTTCGACGGCGTCTATGACTACTCGGAAGTTTGGATCAACGGCAGCTTCGTCGGCACGCGGCCTTACGGCTATTCCAGTTTCGCGTATGACCTGACGCCGCACCTGAAATTCGGCGCGAAGGAAAATGTCGTGGCCGTGCGCGTGGATCATTCGCGTTTTGCGGACTCGCGCTGGTATTCCGGCTCGGGAATTTACCGTCACGTCCGGCTCTGCGTGACGGATCAACGGCACATCGCGCATTGGGGGACTTACGTCACCACGCCTGAGATCAAAGCCGGCAGCGCGGTTATCCACCTCGAAACCACGTTTGAAAACGATTCGGGCACGAATGAAAATCTGTCGCTCCAATCAGACATTTTCGCCCCGGACGGCCAGCTCGTCGCCAGTTCAACCGCTTCAAAAACCGCCGGTGCAGACGCGACGCAAAGCGTGATTCAAGAAATCAAAATCGTCCGCCCGCAGTTGTGGTCGCCCGATTCTCCGGTGCTTTACACGCTCCGCAGCCGTTTGAAATCGGGAGAAACGATTTTGGATGAAACCACCACGGCCTTCGGCATCCGCACGGCCAGCTTCGATCCCGACCGGGGTTTTCTGCTCAACGGCCAGCCCCTGAAACTCAAGGGCGTCTGCATTCATCACGACGCCGGCTGCCTCGGCGCGGCCGTGCCGGATAAAGTGCTCGAACGCCGGCTGCGTCTGTTGAAGGAACTCGGCGTAAATGCCATCCGCACCAGCCACAATCCGCCCGCGCCGGAGCTGCTCGATTTGTGCGACCGTCTCGGCCTGCTGGTGAAAGACGAGGCGTTCGACGAATTCACACCATCCAAACGCAAGTGGGTTCAAGGCTGGAACAAAGGCGAACCGAGCCGTTTTGGTTACGCCGAAGTATTCGCCCAATGGTCCCTCACCGACCTTCAGGACATGGTGCGACGCGACCGGAATCATCCGTCCGTGATTCTCTGGAGCATCGGCAACGAGATTGATTACGCGAACGATCCCTTCACCGACCCGGCGCTCGGTGAGGAATATCAACCCGGCAATCCGCCCGCAAAAAATCTCGTCAAGCTCGCCCAACCGCTCATCGCCGCCGTGAAAACGCTCGACCGCACGCGTCCGGTGACCATGGCGCTGGCGAATCTGAAAATGTCCGAAGCCGTCGGACTGCCGGAACTGCTGGACGCCGTCGGCTACAATTATCAGGAGCCGCGCTACGCCGATGACCACAAGAAATTTCCGCAGCGCATCATCTTCGGCAGCGAGACCAGCCAGCGCTACGACGCCTGGCGCGCCGTGCAGGACAACGATTTCGTCGCCGGACAATTTCTCTGGACTGGCATTGATTATTTCGGCGAAGCGAGAGAATGGCCCAATCGCGCCAACGGCTCCGGCCTGATGGACCTTTGCGGCTTCAAGAAACCGCTCGCTTGGTTTCGACAAAGTTTGTGGAGCGACCAGCCAATGGTTTATCTCTGCGTCAACGATGGGACGCGCGGAGCTGGACGGCGAGGATTCAATCTCGCGGAACATTGGAACTGGCCGTCGAACGCCACGGTCAACGTGGTCGGCTACGCGAATTGTCCCGAAGTCTCGCTAACCCTCAACGGCCAGCTCATCAGCATCAAAAAAATTTCCGCCGCCACGAACGGCATGTTGCGCTGGACGATTCCCTACGCACCGGGAACGCTCAAGGCCATTGGCCGTTCGAACGGCGTCGAGCTTTGCAGCTTCACGTTGCAAACCGCCGGACCGGCGCGCCGGATTGAATTGCTGCCGGACACCGTGCGGCTCCGCGCCGACGGCAAGGACATCTGCCATCTGGAATTCCGCGTCGTGGATGCGCAGGGCGTGCGCGTGCCGGACGCCGAACCGGAAATTACGCTGACCGCGAACGGCCTCGCGAAGTTGCTCGGCATGGAGAACGGCGACTTGAACAGCCCCGAGTCGTATCAAGGCCCGGCCCGCAAGGCGTTTCATGGTCGCGGCCTGGCCATCTACCAATCTACCACCGCCCCAGGCAAAGCCAGCATCACTGCGGTTGCTCCCGGCCTCGAACCCGCCACCGTGGAAATTGAAACCACAAACAGCAACTGATGCCGAAGCATTGACGCAACGAATTACGCGACAAATACGCCCGCACGAAGGAAATTGAATATGAAAATCAAACGAAGCGGCTCACCGACACGGACAAATGTCATCGTCGTAATTGGAGCCGGCTCGATCGGCCGGCGATTGCGCGGCGGGTGAGCGCCGGAAAGCATGTCTTGCTGGCCGATCTGCGCCAGGAAAATGCCGAAGCGGCGGCGAAGACTTTGAACGAAGCCGGTTTCAATGTGACGACCACGAAAGTCGATGTGTCATCGCGCGGTTCGGTTCAAGCTCTCGTTGAGCGGGCCACGTCCATTGGCGAAGTTTCTGGTGTCATCCATACCGCCGGGGTTTCCCCTTCGCAAGCGTCTCCGGAAACGATCTTGAAAGTTGATCTCTACGGAACGGCACTGGTGCTGAAAGAATTTGGCAAGGTCATCGCCCGCAGCGGCGCTGGCGTCGTGATCGCGTCACAGTCCGGTCATCGCCTGTCACCACTCTCTGCCGCACAGAATGCGGCGCTCGCCATGACGCCAGTTGAAGAACTGCTAAAACTCCCGATGCTTCAGCCCGAACTTGCTCCGAAGGTGTGAGCCACACGGGCGCTGAACGGAGAACCTTAAATTGCAAACTACTTCCGGGAAGAAGCGCGTCGCTTATAGGAAACAGCTTTTGACAAACGATTCTTTGATCCCTTCAGAACTTTGGCTGTTTCTGCCAAGACCAACATACCTTGCGTAGGTGTTGCCGGTTTGTGAACGCTGCCGTTTCGAGGCGTCGGCTGTGTCACTTGAAAAACCTCGCGACGGAGGTCGGCGGTTTTGCCGTGGAGAATGGCATCGTGAGTAGCTTTGAGTTCAGCGTCTGTCGCGGCATCGCTGAAAAAGCGGAACGAAGACGCGGCGAGGTAATCAATGCGTTCTTCAAAAGCGAGCCACTTGCGAGCTTCGCACTCGGCTACATGGCCGGTGGTGTTTGAGCCGGCGAAGATGTCCAGCACGAGGTCGCCCGGTTCGGTAAGGAAGCGGATGAAAAACTCTGGCAGTTTCGCCGGGAAGCGGGCGGGATGGCCTTTCACGCCGACGTCTTTACAACCGCGCAAGTAGCTGCCGTTGGATTCAGAGTTTGAGATTTGCAGAAGGTTTGGAGGAATCGCGCCGCCGTTGTCTTTGCCAAAAGATTTGCCAATGTCATGGCCGGATGGCCGCTTCTTGGGAGTGTAAAAAGCTTCCGGGTCTTCCAGGAGCTTCTTCATCCGGTCGCTGTATTCCGCGAGCACCCTAGACACGTTGGCCTTGGGCCAGCGGGTTTTGCCAAACCACCAAACAGTGTTCACCGAGTCCTTGGCGCGCAGCTTACGCTTGTTTACCCACTCAATCGGACTGGGGAGTTTTGCCGGGTTGTGCCAATAGAAGTCCTCGGCCAGATAAAACCCCAGTTCGTCGCAAAAATGAATTGGGACTCGGAAATTGTAGAGACTGCGCGTGGGCGAGCCGGGTTCGTAAGCGCCGCCGAGGTCGAGAACGAAGCTGCCATCGTCCTTCAGCTTTCGATGGACGAGCCGGGCAAAGTTTGCGAGCCATGCCACGTATTCGGTCTGAGCCTTGTTGCCGTATTCCTTTTCACGTTGTAGGGCAAAGGGCGGGCTGGTGAGCACAAGGTTGACGCTGGAATCGGGAAGCGCGGCGAGCAGGTCTAGTGAATCGCCACGATACGCCGTTCCCCAGTTCGTGAGGTAGGCGGGCGCATATTTTTCCAAAATCATAAAGCTACTTTAAGTCTGTAGCCGTAAAGTCGTCAACTTCTATAGCCTGCCGCAGTTGAAAACCAAGTCATCCGCTCGCCGCATTTTCGCCGAAAACTTGCGCAAGGCAAGACTGGCGAAAGGGCTTTCGCAGGAAGATTTAGGGGAACTGGCAAACCTGCATCGCACTTACGTCGGTTCGGTGGAGCGGGCGGAACGCAATGTTTCGATAGATAACATGGAGCGGCTGGCTGCGGCTGTGGGTGTTTCCCTGCCTTCGTTATTGCAGGAAGGCAAGCGATGAAACCGCACCGTGACACGAAAGAGTTGGATCGGCTGTTTCCCTACATCCGCGAGTATCAAGCGCTCGCGTCGAAGCACGGCATCGGTGACATTTTCCAAGACAACGGTGGCAAGCTGCTGCAACTGCTGCTGATTACGGGACTCAAAGGATATGGCAGTCGCGAGGGCAATGACGCGCGCGATGAACAGGGCAAGGAATACGAGTTGAAATCCGTGAACGTCTTGTTGACGCAAAGTTTCTCGACTCACCACCACATGAATCCGGTCATCCTTGCCAAATATCGAAAAGTGGATTGGCTCATGGCAATTTACGAAGGCATTGAACTGCAAAAGATTTACCGAATGACACCAGCGGCATTAGAGCCTTATTTCACAAAGTGGGAAACAAAGTGGCATGAATCTGGAGGCAAAGATATTAACAACCCGAAGATTCCAGTGAAGTTTGTCGTTGAGCACGGTGAGTTGATCTTTCAAAAAACTGGCTGATTGACCTTTCACGTGTGTTTCAGAATTTCCTATCCGTCTCTGCGGTTTATTTCTTCTGGAAAACCAGTTTATCCTCTTTCACAGTCACTTTAATTTTTTCACCCGGCTTAAACTCCCCCGCCAGCAACTTCGTGGCGAGCGGGTCGAGCAGGTGTTCCTGGATCGCGCGCTTGAACGGGCGCGCGCCGAATTGCGGGTCGTAACCTTCGCTGGCAAGCGGCTTCTTCGCGGCGGCGTCCACGTCGAGCGTGAGATTCTGTTCCGCGAGGCGTTGCGCCAATCGTCCGATCGGGATGTCCGTCACGCGAGCCAGTTCGCTTTCATCAAGGCTTTGGAAAATAATCACGTCGTCCACGCGATTCAGGAATTCCGGGATCAAACTTTCGCTCTGCTCCATCAAGATCGGAGTTGAACCGGCGTCAAGCCTCCGGTGAAAGCGCCGCCGCCGGCTCCCAATTCCTGCCTACGGATTCAATGTCTTGTTCTTCGCGCGTGACTCGGCCACCAGCTTTTCTTTGAACTCGACGCAGGCTTTTTGCAAACGGGCGTCAGACGTGGCGAGAATTTGCACCGCGAGCAGGCCGGCGTTTTTTCCGGCGTTGATCCCGACGGTCGCGACGGGCACGCCGGGCGGCATCTGCACGATGGACAGCAGCGAGTCCAGACCGTCGAGCGCCTTGCCCTGGATCGGCACGCCGATGATCGGCAACGTGGTAAACGCCGCCGTCACGCCCGGCAGATGTGCCGCCCCGCCCGCGCCGGCGATGATGACTTTCAAACCGCGCGCCACAGCGCTGGTGGCGTATTTTTCCAGACCATGCGGATCGCGATGGGCGGAGATGACGTTGGCTTCGGACACGATGCCGAAATCTTTGAGGCAATCAGCGGCGGCTTTCATGATGGGCCAGTCGGAATCGCTGCCCATCAAAATGCCGACCAGCGGTTGCGCGGATGTCGTTGAACTCATAATGGCGCGCAGTGTAAAGTGCCGGGACGGGTCAGTTCAACTCCGAACCATTTGCCAACCATGTTCCGAACACTCGCAAACTTCTTGGCGCTCAAGCGCAACACGACGCTGCTGCTCGTGGCGCTGGTGCTGGCGGGCACGGGTGAAAAACTCTGGCTCGGTTTCGCGCCGAAATATCTGCAAACGCTGAGCGCAGGCGTGTTCATCATCGGACTCTTTGACGCGCTCCAGACTTTCCTCGGCGCGATCTACGCCTATCCCGGCGGCTGGGCGACGGATCACTGGGGGCAACGGCGCTCGCTGCTTTTCTTCAACGCACTTTCGCTGGGCGGGTATCTTTTGGTCTTGGTTTGGCAGCATTGGATCGCGCTGCTGATCGGTGCGTTTTTATTTCTCGCATGGAGCGCGATGTCCTTGCCAACCACGTTCAGCGTAGTGGCGACTTCCTTGCAACGGCATCAGCACACGATGGGCATCGGCGTGCAATCGCTGGTGCGCCGCGTGCCGATGATGCTCGGGCCACTGCTCGGAGGCTGGCTGATTACGCACTTCGGCTGGGCGCAGGGCGTGCAATACGCGCTGCTGCTCTGCCTCGGTTTGAGCGCGCTGACGATGCTGTTCCAGTGGTTCATGCTGGAGCCGGAGCCGGAATCCAAAACAACTGCTTCAACCCTGCCGTTTGGCGAAGTGATCAAATCCTTCACGCCCGCGCTGCGCGAACTGCTGGTGAGCGACATCTTGATCCGCTTCTGCGAACGGATTCCATACGCGTTCGTCATCCTGTGGGCGATGGATCAGGGCGACGTGACGGCGCAGCAATTCGGTTATCTGGTCGCGTTCGAGATGGTCACGGCGATGCTCTGTTATATTCCCGTGGCGCACTTGGCGGACAAATACGGACGGCGTCCGTTCGTGCTGATCACTTTTGTTTTTTTCACGCTGTTTCCGCTGACGCTGTTGTTCGCCCGCGATTTCAAATGGCTGGCGCTCGCATTCGTTGTGAGAGGGCTGAAGGAATTCGGCGAACCGGCGCGCAAGGCTTTGATCATCGGCGAGGCGGAACCAGAACTGCGAGCGCGAACCTACGGCGCGTATTATCTGATCCGCGACTGCGTGGTGACGGCGGGATCATTTCTCGGCGCGTGGTTATGGAGCCTCGGGCCGCGCGCGAATTTCATCGGCGCGGCGGCTTGCGGCGGGCTAGGGACAATCTGGTTCTGGTGGTTTGTTTTCCGGCGCGACTGGCCGCGTGCTCGAAAAACGTGCTGATGGCCGGCTGGACTGGCGTGTTCCGGCGCACGCCTGGGTGGCCCGGGCCGTCAAACATTGCACAGCCCGTGTGCAATTTCGGGACAGCTCCGAATCCGCGCCGGGCCGGAAACAAGGCCATGATTAAAATTTCTGCTCATTCGCCGTCCCCCACGGTCTTCCTCCCTGCTGGACTGTCGCTTGCTATCTGTTGCTTGTTCCGACTGGGTCGGAACTAAAATTAGCATCTGGAAAAAAATTTAATCATGAATGGGTTGGCAGCGGTGAGTCAGGAAACACTGAGTAATGATGCGGACCAGAGGATTGCGGCGGTGCGCCGGGCGATCTTGGTGGCGGCGTCCTCGTTGGTTTTGATCGTCCTCGCTGAAACCTGGGATCGCGGGCAGGCCGTCCGCAGCTTGAACCTCTGGACGATTTGTCTGCCGGGCGGAATCCTGCTGGGCGGAGTGTTCTATCTGTTGTTCGCACTCGCGCGGCTCACCGGCTGGCGGAACGCCTGCCTCGACCAGGTCGCCGGGGCCGACAAAAAAGCTTCGTTGCTGCAACTGCAGCTCACTGAAACCAAGAGCCGGGAGACCTTCCTCGAAAATAAGCGAGCCACGCTGGAGCAGCGTTTGACCGCGCTGCAGGCCGAGCAGTCCCTGCGGCAGGAGGATGCGGACAAGCGCAGGCGCGCGGAAAAACTGCTCGACGAGCAACGCCAGGAACTGCTGCGCTCCAAGAACGTACTGGAAGTCCATGTGCAGGAGCGCACCCAAAAAATCCAGCAGCTCCAGCACCGGTATTCGATGATCCTCAATTCAGCCGGCGAAGGCATCTGCGGCCTGGACACCCGGGGCAATGCGACCTTCGTCAATCCTGCCGCGGCGAAAATCAGCGGCTGGGAGATTGACGAACTGGTCGGCCAGCCCGTGCTCAAGTTGTTGCAGCATACCGCGACAAACCCCGCGCCGGACAGCGCCGGGGAAGCGAGCGCGGACCAGGTGCTGACTCGCAAGGATGGCACCACCTTCTCGGCTGATCTGATGACCACGGCCATTCATGAGAATGGAAGGGACGTCGGCGCGGTCTTGATTTTCCGGGACATTTCCGAACGGAAACGCTCGGAGGCCACGCTCGCGCACCGCGCCGCCGAACTGGCCCGCTCGAATGCCGAACTGGAGCAGTTCGCCTTTGTCGCCTCGCACGATTTGCAGGAACCGCTCCGCAAAATCCAAGCGTTTGGCGACCGCTTGAAAGTCAAATGCGCTGCGGCCCAGCTCGGCGATGCCCGGGATTACCTGGAACGGATGCAGAGCGCCTCCGCGCGGATGCAGCAACTGATCAATGATCTGCTGGCTTTTTCGCGCGTCTATCAAAACGCCGAACCGTTTGTCCAGGTAGATCTCGGCGGCGTGGTGCGCGGCGTGATGGGCGATCTGGAAGTGCGCATCGAGCAGACCAAGGCGCGCATTGAAATCGGCTCCCTGCCGACGCTGGACGCGGATCCGACGCAGATGCGGCAACTTCTCCAAAACCTCCTGAGCAATGCCCTCAAATTTCAACCGCCGAATCAGGTGCCCGAGATCAAGCTCACCGCCCGGATTTTTCCCGCCCCGGAAAATTTCGCGCCGGAAGTTCCCACCGGCACCGAGTATTGCGAACTCGTCGTGCAGGACAACGGCATCGGCTTCGAAGAGATTTACGCGGAAAAGATTTTCGCCGTCTTCCAGCGCCTGCACGGCCGCACCGAATACGAAGGCACCGGCGTGGGCCTGGCGGTTTGCCGGCGCATTGCCGACCGGCACGCCGGCACCATCACCGTGCGCAGCACGCCCGGAAAAGGCACCGCCTTCACGGTGACCCTACCCGTCCGCCAGAAACAACCGGCTGCCCTCGCGTGACCACACTTTCAAAAACCAATGTGATCCTCCTGGCCGAGGATGATGCCGACGACCGTCTGCTGACGCAGGACGCGCTGGCTGAAAGCCAGCTCACGGCCGATCTGCGTTATGTGGAGAACGGCACGGAGCTGCTCGATTATCTTTTTCTCCGGGGCAAGTTCTCCGACCCCGCCAGCGCGCCGCGTCCGCAACTGATCCTGCTGGACTTGAACATGCCGCGCATGGACGGGCGCGAAGTCCTCGAAAAAATCAAGGCCGAGCCGACACTTCGGCGCATTCCCGTCGTGGTTTTGACCACCTCGCGCGCAGACACGGACATTGCGCGCATCTACGAACTGGGCGCCAACTCCTTTATCTCAAAGCCGGTTCGCTTCGAGGCTCTGGTCAACGTCATGAAAGCCCTTCGCCTTTACTGGTTCGAAACCGTGGAACTGCCGGGCGCAAAATAAACCGATCTATGATCGCCGAAGAAAACATCAAGGTGCTGCTCGTCGAGGATGATGAGGATGACTACATCATTGCCCGCGATCTGCTCCGGGAAATCCCCCGCAAGCAGTTCGTGATTGATTGGATCACCTCCTTCGACCCGGCGCTGAAGGAATTGATGCTACACCGGCACGACATCTGTCTGCTCGATTATCGGATCGGCCCGCGCAACGGCGTCGAACTTCTGCGGACCGCCATCGGCCAGGGCTGCCAGGTTCCTTTTATCCTCCTCACGGGAAATGCGGAATACACCGTGGACATGGAAGCCATGGAAGCGGGCGCGGCGGATTACCTCGTCAAAAGCCGGCTGGACACCAACTCGCTGGAGCGTTCCATCCGCTACGCTCGGCAACGCCAGCGCGCGGCCGCTCGCTCCGCCTTCGAGCAGGCACGGCTCGCCGCCTTTGGTGCCGAGATCGGTCTGCACCTTTCCCGCAGCGATCTGCTGGACGGCACCTTGAGCCGCTGCGCCAAAGCGATGGTGCGTTATCTCGATGCAAGTGTGGCCCAGATTTACACCTGCGATCCCTCGGGCGCGGGCTTTGTCTGTCGCGCGGCGGCAACTCCC
The DNA here is from genome assembly GCA_025363535.1 of Verrucomicrobiota bacterium. Lineage (GTDB taxonomy): Bacteria > Verrucomicrobiota > Verrucomicrobiia > Limisphaerales > CAIQOK01 > CAIQOK01. The sequence goes on from JANYDP010000564.1 coordinate 24,816, forward strand.
CTCGGCGATGCGCCGATGGATGAATTGCCGACGTTGCCCGCGACCCTGGATGTGGTTGCACTCACCAAGGGCAGCCCGGTTTTGATCAAACAACTGCCGGATGCCGCCCGCATCTGCGGCCAGGCGCTCGCCACCTGGGAAAATCTCGTTTCCTTCGCGGCACAGCCGCTGATCTTGGAGGGAAAGCTCGTCGGCCTGATGTCTATCCATGCGGGGCGCGTCTTGTCCGAACAGGTGTGCGAGGAAATGTGCTCGGTGGCGAACGGCCTCGCCCTGTGCATCCAGCGCAAACGCTCGGAAGAAGCCCTGGGCGTGAGCGAAGATAAATTTCGCTCGGTGGTGGAAAACATCCGAGAGGTGATTTTTGAATTGGACGAGGCGGGCCGCTGGACTTTCCTGAATCCCGCCTGGACCGCCGTCACGGGGCGCGACATCAAAACCTCGATCGGCACCTGTTTCTGGGAACATTTGCATCCCGAGGATCAAGAGCAGAGCCAATTCGTCTTCCAGCAACTCATCGAGGGCCATTGCGAACACTATCATCAGGAGCGGCGCTGTCTGGGCAGTGACGGAAAAATCCGCTGGATCGAATTCAATGCCGAAGCCATCCGCGCGGCGGATGGCTCCCTCACGGGCGCGTCCGGCCGGCTCACGGATGTGACCGCCCGCCGACTGGCCGAATCCCAGATCGAAAAACTTGCCGCCTTCCCGCGCGTGAATCCCAATCCTGTTTTGGAATTCTCCGCCGACGGCACCCTGACTTATGCCAACGACGCCGCGCGCAGTCTCACCGCCGCGCTGGGCAAGTCCGCCCTGCCCGAAATTCTCCCCGCCAATGCCGCCGCCATCGCCCGGGAGTGTCTCTTGACCGGCAAGGAAAAGTTGCGGCAGGAAATCACGCTCAAAAACCGCACCACGGTCTGGTCCTTTTTCCCCGTGCCGACTTCCCAGGTGGTGCATTGTTATGGCGACGACGTGACCGAGATGATTTCGCTCGAAGCCCAGTTCCGGCACGCGCAAAAACTGGAATGCGTGGGCCAGCTCGCGGCCGGGGTCGCGCACGACTTCAACAATCTGCTCACGGTCATCCAGGGTTACTCCGACTTGTTGCTCGCCCAGGCCCAGGCCGACCCGCAAGCAGCCAACGCCCTGACGCAAATTGGCAACGCCTCGCGCCGCGCCTCCGCCCTCACGCGGCAATTGCTCATGTTCAGCCGCAAGCAGGTCATCAAACCGGAAGAACTCGATGTGAACTCGGTGCTGCAGGGACTGGCCAAGATGCTGCCGCGCCTGTTGGGGGAAGATGTGAACTTGCAGACTTCGTGGGCGGCCGAACTCCCGCGCGTCAAAGGCGACGCCGGCATGATCGAGCAAATCATCATGAACCTCGCCGTCAATGCGCGCGATGCCATGCCCAAAGGCGGCAAGCTCAACCTCGCCACCACGCTCATCGAGGTGGATGCCGCCCACGTCGCGCGCAATGCCCACGCGCGCCCGGGCAGTTTCGTCTGCATCGCCGCCGCCGACACCGGCTGTGGGATGGATGCGAAAACGATGGCGAAAATATTTGAGCCATTTTTCACCACCAAGGAAGTCGGCAAGGGCACCGGCCTCGGCTTGGCCACCGTTTACGGCATCACGCAGCAACACGAGGGCTGGGTGGAAGTCACCAGCGAAGTCGGCGTGGGCACGGTGTTCAAGGTTTTCATTCCGTCAACCGGCAAAGCCGTCTCCGCCAACGGCCCGGAAGCCAGCGGCCCAGTCTGTATCCGTGGCGGACAGGAAACCATCCTGGTCGTCGAAGATGAACCCGTGGTCCGCGAGCTGTGCCGGGAAGTCCTGAAAGGCTACCACTACCGCGTCGTGGAAGCGTCCTCGGGGACGGAAGCCTTGCGCATCTGGGAGGAGCATCAGGGCGAGATTGATCTGGTATTGACGGACATCGTCATGCCCGAGGGCATCAACGGCTGGGAACTTGGCGCGACCTTGACGGATCGGAAGCCGAACCTGCCCATCATCTACACGAGCGGCTATAATTCCGAGTTCGTCGGCAACGCGGTGGGCAAAAAAGAAAACGCGTTCATGGCCAAGCCCTACACGCCGCCGCAACTCGCCACGATGGTGCGCAACTTTCTGGATGCGAAGGTGAGAAACTGATTCGCGCCCATGTGATGCCGACCGGATCGTTTCTCGGCGCGGGCGGCGGGCTGGGAACGATCTGATTTTGGTGGTTTATCTTCCGGCGGGAGAAAGCCGGGGGAGGCAAAGACTAGTCGCAACGCTCATGGCTTCACCCTCACAACCTGTCCCGGTTTCAAAGTCGGCAACAGGGCCACGACTTTTTGCATCAACGGAAGCGTGTGCTGAAGTTGAATGCCGTCGGCTTCCAGCACCACAACGGCAATGGTAAATTCCGTGAGGTTTTGCTGAAAAGACAGGTTGCGGTCACCGGTGAGAAACACATCGAAACCATTTTCCACGGCCAACGCGAGGAGCTTTCCGTTCTTGATGCCGCTCCAGCCCATTTTCTGGGCCGAGACCGCATAATACCCGGTGAGCGCACGGCTCAACCGCCAGTTCAAGCACTCGTCAATCAGGATGCGCATGGCTGCTCAGACCGTTTCCAGCATCTTGAACTTGGCCGCCTCAATGACCGCGATCACCTGCTCCCGTTTCACCGAAGGAAATCCATCGAGAAAGTCTTCGATGGATTCGCCGCCTTCGAGGTAATCAATCAGGTTTTGCAATGGAACGCGCGTGCCGACAAAGACCGGCGTGCCGCCCATGATTTCTGGATCGGAATGAATCACGCCATGTAGATCTTTCATCTTCATGGCGCAAAGATAACAGTTTCTTGGTTTTACTGCCTACAAAATTTTCCAGACCAACGGTGCCTGCAAGAACTGCGCATGAATTTCATCAGCGCGGCCGTCTGCGGCGGGCTGGGAACGATCTGGTTTTGGTGGTTTATTTTCCGGCGCGAGAAAGTCGAAGAAGGAAAAAATCAGTTGCCATGTTTACCGAATCAATTGATGAATCACAACTTCAAAACCAGGCGCACGGTGCGTTGGTGTGCATTTTGAAGGTACCCCCGATTAGTGATTCCAGAGAGTATCCCAATGACCGTTTTGGCGTGCTTCGATCAAGGCGCACAGGTGCCGCAAGCCCAGTGGGGCCCAGGATTGGC
>JANYDP010000567.1 GCA_025363535.1 Verrucomicrobiota bacterium
GATCAGCCGCACGACCTGCTCGATTTTTTCCAGCAGCGCGGGCGGGATGTCGTTGAACAGCAGATGCGCCTCGTCAAAAAAGAAAACCAGTTTCGGTTTCGGCAGGTCGCCGACTTCCGGCAGACGCTCAAACAAATCCGAGAGCAGCCACAGCAGGAACGTCGCGTAAATTTTCGGCGCGAGCATCAGCTTGTCGGCGGCGAGAATGTTGATGACGCCCCTGCCGTCCGAGTCGGTCTGCAGCAAGTCGTCGAGGTTCAGCGCGGGTTCGGCGAAAAATTTGTCCGCCCCCTGCGACTCGAGCGCGAGCAGGTTGCGCTGGATCGCGCCGATGCTGGCGGGCGAGACGTTGCCGTATTCCGTCTGGAACTGCGCCGCGTTCTCGCCGACGTATTGCAGCATCGCCCGCAGATCTTTTTCATCCAGCAGCAGCAGGCCGCCGGCGTCGGCGATGCGGAAGACGAGATTCAGCACGCCCGCCTGCGTGTCGTTGAGCTGCAACAGCCGCGCGAGCAGTTGCGGGCCGAGATCGGAAATCGTGGCGCGCACCGGATGGCCGCTGGTGCCGAACAAATCCCAGAACGTCACGGGACAACCGGCGGGCGTGTATCCGTCCAACTTCAACTGCTTGATCCGCTCCTGGACTTTGGGCGATTGCCCGCCGGGCTGGCTGACGCCGACAAGGTCGCCCTTCACGTCGGCCATGAACACCGGCACGCCCTGCGCGCTGAAATTTTCCGCGAGCACCTGGAGCGTGATGGTTTTGCCGGTACCGGTCGCGCCCGCGATCAGACCGTGGCGGTTGGCCATCTGGGGCAGCAGGAAAATGTCGGCGGCGGCTTTGGCGATGCGAATAGGTTCGGCACTCATGCGCGTGTTTGTAACAGGGCCAGGCGGACGCGCTCAAGGAGAATCCCGGCGCGCGGGCGATGGACCAGGCAATCATTGCTTCACCAGCACGCGCTCGATCCGACGATCCGGCACCAGCCACAGCAATGCGACGAGGATGAACAAGCCGGTCGAAATCCAGGGACTCACGAACGCCAGCGGAATCGCGGCGAGATAGCACGCCGGAGAAAATTTTTCTTTCCAACCCGAACCCACCGCCTGCGCGAGCAGCGAGTGGCGGCCCTGCTGCCGGATGATGGCGCGTTCCAAAATGTAATACGCCGTTCCCGCCATCAGCAGCACGAACGCATAGACCGCCACCGGGGCCGGCGCGAGATGGTTTTCACCCGCCCACGCGGTCGTGAACGGAAACAACGACAGCCAGAACAGCAAATGCAGGTTCGCCCACAAAATGCCGCCGGTGACGTGCTTCGTGGAGTGAAACAAATGGTGATGGTTGTTCCAGTAGATACCCACGTAGATGAAACTCAACACGTAGCTCAACAGCACCGGCAGAAGTTCCCGCAGGTCGGCGAGCCGGTCGCCATGCGGCACCTTCAATTCCAGCACCATGATGGTGATGATGATGGCGATCACGCCGTCGCTGAACGCTTCGAGCCGGGTTTTTTCCATGCGCCGATTTTACGCGGCCCCGGGCGTTGCCGCAACCACGCGAACCACGGGGGGTTGCCAGGCCGCTTGATTTTCCCGGATTGTTTTTTATCTTATTCCTCGCAGGGGCGGGAGGAAATCGCCGACTGCTAACAATCTATGCCCAAAAAACTCGTCGTGTGTGCCGACGGCACCTGGAACACTGAAAACCAAACCGATCAAGGACATCCTTGCGCGACGAATGTCACACGCATCGTACGGGCGTTGCGGCCGACGGACAGCCAGGGCATTCCACAAGTCGTGCACTATGAAAAGGGCGTGGGCACCGATTTCGGCGTCAAGGTGCGCGGCGGTGCCCTGGGGCGCGGCATTTTTCAGAACGTATCTGACGGCTACGACTTCTTGGTTCATAACTACGAGCCGGGCGACCGGATTTATTTGTTCGGATTCAGCCGCGGTGCATTCACGGTCCGCAGCCTCGCGGGCATGATCCGCAATTCGGGAATTCTCAAACACGGCCAGGAATCTTTCCGCGACGAGGCCATCGCGCTCTATCGTGATTACGATCCGGCCACCGCGCCGGACGGGCCGGTCTCGGTGAAATTTCGCGCCGATCATTCGCACGAGCCGGACATCGAATTCATCGGCGTCTGGGACACGGTGGGCGCGCTGGGCATCCCGAACCTGGACGGCCGGTTCCGCCTGCTCAAGGGCTTGGACTGGCAGTTTCACGACGTGAAGTTGAGCCGCATCGTGAAGAACGCTTTTCATGCGCTGGCCATCCACGAGCACCGCGCCGAGTTTCTCCCGACTCTCTGGGAAAAGCAGGCGCCGTGGGATTCGCAACCGGCTCCACCCGTCGGTCAGGTCATGAAAAGCGTTCTTCACGATGCGGCTCAACTTCACGTCGTGAAACTGCCAGTCCAA
>JANYDP010000585.1 GCA_025363535.1 Verrucomicrobiota bacterium
TCGCCCGCCTGCTTGGTCGCGTTGCGCTGCGCGTCGTTGAAATACGCCGGCACCGTGATGACCGCCCGCGTGACGGGTTCGCCAAAATATTCTTCCGCGTCGCGCTTCAGTTTCTTCAACACCTCCGATGAAATTTCCTCGGGCAAATAGTTGCGTCCGTGAATGGGAATCGTGACCGGCCCCGCGCCTTCGCCCTGGACGGGATAGGTGACGAGCATTTCCTCGCGCGCAATGTCCGCGCCGCGCCGACCGATGAAACGCTTTGCCGAATAAGCCGTCTCCGCCGGCTTGATGACGCGCACCCGGTTCGCCGCGTGGCCGACCACCGGCTCTCCGCCGGCCGGAAAATGCACGACCGAGGGCGTGAGCCGCCGGCCGTCCGCATCCGCGATGACGAGCGGGATGCCCGAATCTACCGTGGCCACGAGGGAATTCGTGGTGCCCAGATCTATGCCGACAATTTTGCTCATGTGCGGCGCAGATTGAACCACGAATGGAGCGGGATGAACACGAATTCTTGCTGGGTTGAATTTCGCGAATGATTACGGACTCGCCAAAAGCACTCGCAATCCACGGATATTTTGGACTGCGGGGCAGGCGCAGCGCGACCCCGCTTTGGGGAGGGCTTCCAATCTCTTTGCCATCAGGCCGGGGGTTTTCTAAAGTCCCGGCATGGTCACACTTGAATCCTGTGCGTTGTTCCGGCAGCTCAGCCCGCCGGAGCTGGCGGCGTTGCGCCCGATCACGCAGGAAAAAAACTTTCCGGCCGGCCGGGAAGTTTTCAAAGAGGGCGACCATGGCGACGGCGTTTATCTCGTGCAGTCTGGCCGCGTGGAAATCTCCGCCGCCGTGACGCAACATTCCCGCAGCATCCTGTCACAGGTGGAACCCGGTGAAGCCTTCGGCGAAATGGCCGTGCTGGAAACCAAGCCGCGTTCCGCCACCGCCACCGCGCTGGTGGACAGCACGGTGTATTTCATCCCGCGCGAACCGCTGCTGGAACTGCTCGACCGTTCGCCCGGTTTCGCGCTGGAGCTGCTGCGCGATAGCAGCCGGCGACTCCGCGAATTTGATCTGCGTCATGTTCAGGAAATTCTCCAGGCCGAACGGCTGGCCGTCATCGGGCGTTTCGCCCGGGCGATCGTCCACGATCTGAAAAATCCGCTGAACATCATCGGCCTGACGGCAGAACTGGCCGCCCTGGAAAACACCACGCCCGCCGTCCGCCAAAAATCCGTCGCCACCATCCGCACGCAGGTGGACCGCATCAGCGAAATGGTGGGCGACATCCTGGACTTCACCCAGGGGGCGCGGGTGGAAACCATTTTTGGCAGCCTGGACTACGGCGCATTTGCAAAACAGATCGTGGAGGAAATTCGGCCCGAAGTGGAATTGCGCCGCGCGCAGATCGAGATCGTCGGCGCTTTGCCGGCGGTGAAACTGCCGCTTGATCCGAAGCGTCTGCGGCGCGTGTTCTACAACCTTATCCACAACGCCACCGACGCCATGCCCGCCGGGGGCAAGGTCACCGTGCGTTTTCAGCAAAGCGCCGGCGAACTGGTCACGGAAATCGCCGACACCGGCCCGGGCATCGCCCCCGAGATCGCGGGAAAACTGTTTCAGGCCTTCGCCACGTTCGGCAAGGAACACGGCACCGGCCTCGGCCTTTCGATCTGCAAAAAAATCGCCGAGGATCATCACGGGCGCATCTGGGCGCGCAATGAGCCAGGCGCAGGTGCGGTGTTTGCGTTTGCGCTGCCGTTGGGAAACGTGAGGCGTGAAGCGTGAAATGAAAACCTCCCTTCCTTCACCCGCTCGGATTTTGCGTCACGTTTTCACGTTCCAATTCCCATGAACCGCATCCACCTGCTCGCCGACCACGTCGCCAACCAGATCGCCGCCGGCGAAGTGGTGGAGCGCCCCGCCAGCGTCGTGAAAGAACTCGTGGAGAATTCCCTCGACGCCCAGGCCACGCGCGTCACCGTGGAGATTCAGGCGGGTGGCCGCAGCCTGATCCGCGTGACCGACGATGGTTTCGGCATGAGCCGCGACGACGCGCTGCTGTGCCTCGAACGCCACGCCACCAGCAAGATCAGACAGGCGGAAGACTTGAGCGCGATTGCCACGATGGGGTTTCGCGGCGAGGCCCTGCCGAGCATCGCCAGCGTCAGCCGCTTTACGCTGACGACGCGCGAACGGGAAAGTGATTCACCGGAAGGCACGCAGATCATCATCGCCGGCGGAAAAATCACCGAGGTCAAAGCCGCCGGCAGCGTGCCCGGCACCAGCCTGGAAGTGCGGCAATTATTTTTCAACCTGCCCGCGCGCCGGAAATTTTTGCGTACGGAGGAGACCGAGGCGGCGCACATCCAGCATTACCTCACGCTCGCCGCGCTGGCGTATCCCGAGGTGGCCTTCACGTTTGTCAAAGATGGCCGCACCGTCTGGCAACTGCCGGCCCACAAGTCCGGCGGCGAGATTCCCGCCCGCCTGCCGGCCTTGCAGGAACGCCTCCGCGCGGTCATGGGCGACACGAAATTGATCCCGGTCAATTTCTCCACCACCCTCGCGCAGGATTTTGCGCCAGACGAAACGGCATCGTTCGAGCGCGCGCTGCCGGCCGATGACGGTCCATCAACCATCAACCATCAACCATCAACTTTCCGCCTGTGGGGCTTCATGGGTTCGCCCGGCGTTTCGCGCGGCACGCGGGAAGATCAGCATGTGTTCGTGAACCGTCGCCCGGTGGAAAATCGCGGGTTGAATTTCGCGCTGATGGAGGGTTATCACACCGCGTTGATGAAAGGCCGCTACCCGGTTTGCTGTCTCTTTCTGGAAATTGATCCCGCCGCCGTGGACGTGAACATCCATCCCGCGAAACGCGAGGTGAAATTTCATCGCGAAGCCGAAGTGCGGCGGCTCGTGGCGCGGGCGGTGCGGGAGACGTTGCAGGCGTTTCACACGGCGGAGACGAAGTTTCAAATTCCCAGTTTCAAGATTCCTGGGAGCGTGGAAAGCGCGTCTCCGCGCCCACATCCAGAGCGAACGGATTCGGTCATCCGAACTTTTAAGGCCGAACCCACGCCGGAATTTTCCACGCCGTCGCTGCCGGAGTTTCCGCTGCCGATAAAACCAATTCCTGAATGGCCGACCCATCCAGTCGAACAGCCGCCGCTGAAAATGGGTTTCAGTTCGTCCACCCCGGCCCTGGTTTCACCCGCCGCCGAATCCGCGTTCACGCCTCACGCTTCACGGTTCACGCCTTCCGCCCCCGTCCCGCTCCTCAGCGTCCCCCTGCGCCTCGTCGGTGTGATTGGAAAATTATACGTCGTGCTGGAATCGGATCGCGGCCTGGTGCTGCTGGATCAGCATGCAGCGCACGAACGGATTTTGTTCGAGCAGATGCTGAATCGTCTGGAACAAAAACAGTCGGCCGATTCACAGAAACTGCTGCTGCCGGAAACCGTCGAACTGTCCGCGCGGGATGCCAATTTTCTGCGCGGGCACCTGACGGTGCTCACGCGGCTGGGCGTGGGCTTGAGCGAATTTGGCGAGCGCACGTTTCTGCTGGATGCGCTGCCGCCTTTTGTGAAGGCGGGCGATCCGCGCCGGTTTGTGCTGGAACTGGTGGACGAACTCAAAGCCGTGGGTCAGGAAGTAAACTCTCTCCGCCTCGGCGAGCATGTGGTGGCCAAAACCGTCTGCCGCCACGCGGTCAAAGCGAACGACCCGCTCGCCGGCCGCGAACTGGAAAACCTGGTGGAAGATTTGCGCCGCTGCGCGATGCCGTACACCTGCCCGCACGGACGGCCTACGTTAATCGAGATGAATTACCGCGAGCTGGAAAAAAAATTTGGCCGGACGCAGTAACGTGCGGACATCGTACCACAAGAGGGGAAGGGGATTGAAGGTGGTGCCCACGACAGGACTTGAACCTGTACGATGTTACTCACTAGAACCTGAATCTAGCGCGTCTGCCAATTCCGCCACGTGGGCTAACCGTCTCGCGACCCTCGTTTATTACGCGTCGAACGCCGCCGTAGCAAGTAGAAACCAGCCGCCGGGATCAGGCCAGGGAACCAGCACGCGGCGGAAAGGAATTGTGTTTTGCCCGCCAACCGCTTAAATCACGCGCGCTCGAACATGAACCTGCTCGCCAAAATCTTTCGTACCCGCACCAGTCGCATCGCGGCGGCGGCCTTGCTGTTGCTGGCGTGGGATCAGGTTTCCAAGGTGCTGGTACTCCGGTTCCTGCCCGTGCTGTGGGACGAGCAGATCGTCATTCCGGGCTTTTTCAAAGTCGTTCACTGGGAGAACACGGGTGCCGCGTGGAGCCTGTTCACCGGCAACAACACGTTTCTCGTCATCGTCGCGGTGATCGCGCTGGTGATTTTATTTCTGGGCCGCCACCACTTTGACTCGCGGTCGCGGCTGGGCCAGCTCGCGTTGGGGCTGATCTTTGGTGGCATCACTGGCAATCTCATTGACCGCATCCGCGTCGGGCATGTGATTGATTTCATCCGCTTTTACCGGCCGCAGGCGGGCGGAAGCGAAATCGGCTTTCCCGCGTTCAACCTCGCGGACAGCGGCATCTGCATCGGCGTCGGTCTGATTTTCATTCTGACCTGGCGCAATGAGCAACCCGTCAAACCCGCCGGGCTGCCGCAGTAAATGACCGCACCTCCGCCCGACTCCGCCCGCACCGAGACGTTTCTCATCGAACATTCGCTTCCGTCCGAGCGACTCGACACGTTTCTGCGCACGCGCTTTCCCGCCGTGTCGCGCGGCGCGATTCAGCGGCTCATCGAGGAAGGCCACATTCGCATCAACGGCCAGTCGGTCAAGCCCACGCACGCGCCGCACGCCGGCGAGGAAGTGCGCGTTCACTGGCCGGATGCCAAACCCGCCCTGGCCCAGCCGGAGGAAATCCCGCTGGAGATTTTATTCGAGGACAAGTCGCTGCTCGTTTTGAACAAACCTGCCGGACTGGTCGTGCATCCGGCGGCGGGACACGAGGAGCACACGCTCGTCAACGCGCTGCTGCATCATTGCGCCGGCGAACTTAGCGGCATTGGCGGCGTCGCCCGGCCCGGCATCGTTCACCGGCTCGACAAGGAAACCAGCGGCTGCCTGGTCGTGGCGAAAAATGACGAGACGCACATTGCGCTCTCCGCGCAGTTCGCCGGGCGCACGGTGGAAAAAATTTACCACGCGCTGCTCTGCGGCGAACTGCCGCGCGACGCCGGCGAAATCCGCGCCGCCATCGCCCGCCATCCGACGCATCGCAAACGCATGGCCGCGACGGACGACACGGGCCGCGCGGCGTGGACGAGCTATCGCGTGCAGGAACGGCTGCGCGGCGCAACCTTGACCGAGGCCGTGATTCACACCGGCCGCACGCATCAGATCCGCGTCCACTTCCAGCACATCGGGCATCCGTTGGCGGGCGATCCGACGTATGGGGCCAAGCAGAACAAACGTTTCGAGGAAATGACCGGCTGCAAAGCACCGCGCGTGATGTTGCACGCGTTTCAACTGGCCTTCACGCATCCGCGCACCGGCAAGAAAAATTCGTTTCAAGCGCCGTTGCCGCCGGATTTTGAGAGCTTGCTGAAGCAACTGCGCGGCGGTTAAGGAGCCGCCGGCACAGCGTTGATTTCAATGCTGTTCGTGGTGTTGATCACCGCCGTGCCCTGGATGCGCGAGTTGGAAAAAATGCCCAGTTGCGACGGAGATGCGTTCCCGTCGGACAACTGCAGGTTGCCACCCCCGCTTCCGCCGCCGAAACCGCCCCGCCGATTTTGTTCCGCCAGAGCCACCGGGTTGGTGAGCGCCAGCACGTTTCCCGTGAACACCACGTTCTGATTCAAGCTCCGGTTCGTCCCGGCCACGCGGAAGAAATAATTTTGCGCCGCCCCGCCTTGGCTTTTTGCCGCCGCGTCTTTGTCCTGAACGCCCGGCGATTTTTTCGCCGCATCGAGCAACTTCTCCGTCGGGGTTTCGCCAGCCATCAAGTAACCGCGGTAAACCGAGCCGTCGTTGTCCACGACGGAGATCGCGGTCCCGCTCTGGTTGAACTGAAAATTCGCCAGCACGGGCGCGACCTTGGATGCCACGGCGGCGTTCTTGAAGACTTGCTGCAAACTGTTTTTGCCGCCGTTGGAAACGAATGTCTGCGTGTTGCCCGCCTGGCCCGGCGGGACATTGGTTGCGGCACCATTCGCGTTAAAAAATAAACCACTGGCCGTGGCCACGCGGTCCGATTTGGCTTCTGGATCCCCAGGCACAGTTGTCGCCACCGCTCCGGCGGCGGGCACGCCCGTCATTTCTTTTTGCCTCAGGCCGTCGGCTGTGGATTTATTTTTTTCCAACCGCGGAAAGTTCGAAGCCGGCGTGGCTGGCTCCAGGGCCTTGGCCGCGCCATATTCGCTGGCGGCCAGCATCGGTGTAGCGGCCGGCGTGGTGGCGAGTTCGCGGCGCGCGGACGCATCGGCGGAAGCCAGTTGGATCAAGCCGCGATTGGTGATTTCCGAAAAGCGCGTCCGGTTGACTGCCTCGACGTGTCCGTCCGCAAACAGCACCGCGCGGCTCTTGCTGTCCGCCGGCGAATACGCCAGCACGGAATCAGATCGCAGACTGCCAACGCTTCTTCCGCCGGCGACGTACACGAATGGCTGACCACTGGCTGGATCGAACAGTTGATTGGTACCGGTAACGCGGGCAATTTCAGCGAGCGATTCCGGGAGTTGATCCCGGTTGTCCTCGGCAAACTGCCGGGTGGCCATGCCAATCTGCTTCAAGTTTCCCATCGCACTGGCCATCTGCGCGCGGTTCTTGGCCTTGCTCAAGCCGGGCAGCAACAGGGCCGCGCCCATGAAAACCAAAACCGCGAATCCAGCCACCATCACAAAGCCGGGCCGCAAACCTCCGAGAAATTTCAGCAGCCAGCCAGCGTCGCCCGGCCTCGGTGCCTGGCGGGCGACGGCGTCCTGCAACAACCGCCGCGTGGCGGGATGCAGCTTGAAGGCCTCGCCTGCGTCGGCGCGGCGTTTCTTCGCGAAGGCTCGCAGCAGTTTTTCAATTTTTCGTTCCGGTTCCATTTGCCTGTTACGAGTTGGACGGGAAAACGCCCGGGTTTTCCCGTGAAAAGATTTTGTGGGCGATTTGCTCCAGTCGGTCCAGGCATTTGCTCAGGCGCGAGCTGACCGTTTTTGGATTCAATTTCAACGTCGCGCTCAACTCCTCGTGGCTCAAATCGCCGAAGTAACGCAGCTCGACAATTTCCCGGCACGGCTCGCCCAGTTGATCGAGCGAGGCGCGGACAAGGCCAATCTGCTCCGCGTTCATCAAGGCTTCATCCGGCAGTGGCAGACTCGCGGGCGGATCGAGCGTGAGACCGGTTTCGGGATCCTCGGCCTGGAGCGAAACGGCCCGTTGCCCGCTCCCGCGCTTGGCGGCATTGCGCCGTTCACGGAAGTCACGGGCCTTGTTCGCAGCAATGCGGAAAAGCCACGTCTGAAACTGGCTGTCGCCGTGGAAGGCGTTGAGGTTTTTGATGACAGATAGAAACACCTCCTGACAAATCTCCTCCGCGTCCTCCATAGTGAAATCGGACGCGAGCTGGAAAACAAACCGCCCCGCCGCCGCG
>JANYDP010000592.1 GCA_025363535.1 Verrucomicrobiota bacterium
ATGACCAAAGACCCAATCTGCGGAATGACGGTGGACGAAGCGACGGCACTCCGCGCCGAACGCAATGGACAGACGTTTTATTTTTGCAGCGAACATTGCCAGAAAAAGTTTCTGGACGAGAACGCTCCCGCCAAACCAGACGGCGATTGTAGCGGCGGTCACGAACATCATGCTCACGGAGACTCGAAAGTAAAACCTTCGCCCGCCGCAAAATACTTTTGCCCGATGTGTCCGGGCGTGGAGTCCGACAAGCCGGGCGATTGCCCGAAATGCGGCATGGCTTTGGAACGCAATCCCGCGTGGAAGCCGTCAGCGAAATCCATCTACACCTGCCCCATGCACCCGGAAATTGCGCAGGATCATCCCGGCGAGTGCCCCAAGTGCGGCATGGCGCTCGAACCCACAACCGTTGCCGCCGAGAGTGACGCGGAGGAGGACAACGGCGAGTTACGCGACATGATCCGCCGCTTCTGGATCGGCACAGCGTTGACGTTGCCGGTCTTCATCGTGGCGATGGCGCATCTCGTTCCCGCGTGGAGTCATGCCTCATGGCTGAACGGCGAAGCGTCGCGTTGGGGACAGTTCATTCTCAGCACACCGGTCGTCTTGTGGGCGGGTTGGCCTTTCTTCTTGCGCGGATGGCGCTCACTCGTGAATCGCAGTTTGAATATGTTCACGCTCATCGCGCTTGGTGTCGGCGCGGCCTACGCCTTCAGCGCCGTGGCGATGTTTTTCCCGCAGGCATTTCCGCTCGCATCGGGTCACAGCGGCAAACCAGCGATTTACTTTGAGGCGGCTGCCGTCATCACCGTGCTGGTGCTGCTCGGTCAGGTGCTCGAACTGCGCGCCCGCGAGCGCACCAGCGGCGCGATCAAAGCCTTGCTCGGCCTCGCGCCAAAAACCGCCCGCCGCGTCATGCCGAACGGCGACGAAGACGTGCCGCTTGACGCCGTGCATCCGGGCGACCATTTGCGCGTCCGTCCCGGCGAGAAAATTCCCGTGGACGGTGAAGTAGTCGAAGGAAGCACGTCCGTAGATGAATCCATGCTTACTGGCGAAGCGTTGCCCGTGGAGAAGGCCGTTGGCGCGAAAGTCTCCGGCGGCACGGTGAACACCACGGGCGGTATCGTAATGAGGGCCGAACGTGTCGGTAGCGAAACGATGCTCGCGCAAATCGTGAATCTTGTCGCGCAAGCCCAACGCAGTCGCGCACCGATTCAGGCACTGGCGGACAAAGCGGCGGGATACTTCGTTCCGACTGTGTTGGCGATTGCCACGCTCACTTTCTTCGCGTGGCTCGTTTTTGGGCCAGAGCCGCGAATCGCCTTCGCAATCACGAACGCTGTTGCGGTCCTCATCGTCGCGTGCCCATGCGCGCTCGGACTCGCCACGCCCATGAGCGTGATGGTCGGCATCGGTCGCGGCGCGCAAATGGGTGTGCTGATTCGCAACGCCGATGCCATCGAGAAGCTCGCCCAACTAGACACGCTTGCCGTTGATAAAACCGGCACGCTTACCGAGGGCAAACCCAAGCTGGCACAGGTGTTGCCCGTTGGTGGGATTGACGAGCAGGAATTGCTGCGCCTCACCGCATCGCTCGAACAGGGCAGCGAACATCCACTGGCGCACGCCGTTGTTGTTGCCGCCAGCGAGCAACAACTTCCGCTTGAAGCCGCGAAGGATTTTCAGTCCACGACCGCTGGCGGCGTGGCGGGAACTGTGAGTGGACGCCGTGTGCTGGTTGGCAAACCCGACTTCCTGCGCGAGAACGGAGTGACCGACATCGCGGCACTTGAAACGCTCGCCGCTCCCCGCCAAGCCGAAGGCGCGACCGCGATCTTTGTCGCGGTTGATGGCCGCGCCGCCGGAGTTTTGACCGTTGCCGACCCCATAAAGGCCACCACTTCGCAGGCGCTCGCTGAATTACACGAACTTGGCGTGAACGTCCTTATGCTCACCGGCGACAACCCACGCACCGCCGAAGCCGTCGCGCAAAAACTTGGCATCGCCGACTTTCAAGCAGGCGTCACCCCGCACGACAAACACGAGAAAGTGAAAACGCTCAAAGCAGCGGGTCGCATCGTCGGCATGGCCGGCGACGGTATCAATGACGCGCCCGCCCTCGCTGCCGCCGATGTCGGCATTGCGATGGGCACAGGCACGGACATTGCGATGGAAAGCGCGGGCGTGACGCTGGTGAAAGGCGACCTGCGCGGCATCGTGCGCGCGATAAAACTTGGCCGC
>JANYDP010000593.1 GCA_025363535.1 Verrucomicrobiota bacterium
CACAGCCGCGCGGAAATGGCCTGGACGTTTTCCTGAACCGTCGGTTTGGCAACGAGCACCACGAACGTCGGCAGGTTTTCATTCATCGAACCGAGGCCATACGAAAGCCACGATCCCAAACACGGCCGGCCCGTGACCATGTTGCCGGTCTGCATGTACGTGATGGCCGGCTCGTGGTTGATCGCCTCGGTGTTCATCGAACGGATGAAGGTCAGATCGTCCACCATCTTCGCCGTCCACGGCAACAACTCGGAAACCCACATGCCATTTTTTCCGTATTGCGCGAATTTGAATTTCGAGGGCGCGACCGGAAAGCGCTTCTGCCCGCTGGTCATCGTGGTGATGCGCTGGCCCATGCGGATCGTCTCCGGCAGTTCCTTGTCGAACCACTCCTTCATCCCCGGCTTGTAATCGAACAAGTCCATCTGCGACGGCCCGCCGACCATGTGCAGATAAATCACGCGCTTGGCCTTCGGCGGAAAGTGCGGCCCGATGGCCTTCATCACCTCCTGCATGGACGGAGCGGTGGATTTTTTCTCGCCGGCAAACAACATCCCCGGCGCGAGCGAAGCCAGCGCCGCCGTGCCGAGAAAATTTGCGCCACGCCGCAAAAACTGCCGCCGCGATTCCGAACGGACGTAGTCCTTGAAGACCGGATGCGGGGTGAAATCAGGAAAGGGGTTCATTTGTTCAGCACTTCGTCCAGGTTCATTAATTCATTCGCCACCATCGTGTAGGCGGCCAGCGTCGGCTTGTCCAACTTCGCATCCGCCGGCGATTCGCCCACCGCCACCAGCGCCTCGGCCTCTTTCGGTGACGACTGATAATGCGCGAGCAAATCCTTCAGCCCGCCGGCGACCACTTTTTTCTCCGCCGGTTTCAGCGGTCGCGCCACCAGACGCTCCGCCATGAAATCAATCCGCGCCGATTCCCCGACCCCGCCGTCCTTGAGCGTGCGTTCGGCCAGCCGCCGCGCCGCCTCCACAAACTGCGGATCGTTCAGCGTCACCAGCGCCTGCAACGGCGTGTCCGTCCGCTCGCGCCGCACCGTGCAGGCCTCGCGACTCGGCGCGTTAAACACCTCCAGCGACGCCGGCGGCGCGGCCCGCTTCCAGAAAGTGTAGAGGCTGCGCCGGTAAAGGTTCTCGCCGCTGTCGCGTTCGTAGAGTTTTGTATTGCTCTCCGGCATCGCCACCGCCTCCCACACGCCGCCGGGCTGATACGGCTTCACGCTCGGCCCGCCGATTTTCCGCACCAGCAGGCCGCTCGCCGCCAGCGCCGTGTCGCGCACCATCTCGGCGTCCATGCGGAAACGCGGCCCGTGCGCCAGCAGCCGGTTTTGCGGATCGCGGGAGAGTTTTTCCGGCGTGGTTGCGGCGGACTGCCGATACGTCGCCGAAGTGACGAGCAGTTTGAAAAACTTTTTCACATCCCAACCGCCGTCACGAAATTCCACTGCCAGCCAGTCGAGCAGTTCGGGATGCGACGGCATTTCGCCGGCCACGCCGAAATCCCCCGCCGTGCGAACGAGGCCCGCGCCAAACAACTCCTGCCAGTAACGATTCACCGTGACCCGCGCGGTGAGTGGCTGCTCCGGGCGCACCAGCCATTTGGCAAAGCCCAGCCGGTTGCGCGGCAGATCAGCCGACATCGGTGGAAAAACCTTGGGCGTACCGGGCGTCAGTTTATCACGACGTTGATCATATTGACCGCGAAACAAAAGGTACGCCTCGGCCTCCGCTTCCCGGTCGTTCATGACATGCGCCACCGAGCCGCGCAACCGGATGCCGTCCGACTCCTCGATGAGTTTGTCCCGCGACTCGACCAAGGCACCAAATTTTGCGTCGCGGATCGCCAGCCAGCTGGAAAACAAATCCTCCCCCTCCGCCTTCGTGCGCTGTTCGACCGGCTTGGAAATGATCCATCCCAGGCGCGCTGCTGCCGCAAGTTGCCGAACCTCGTCCGCCCGCAGCACCCGCCCATATAGCCGCGCGTCCTGCAAACCCGCGCCATCCAGGCGGTCGGTTCCGCCGGCGCGTTGACCAATCATGAACGGCGACGGCGTTCGCACCGTGCTGCCGAGCGATTCCTTGTCCGTGACGATCTCCAGCGGTTCACCGTTCACATAAATCTTCACGCCCGCCGCCCGCGACGTGCCGTTGTAAGTCAGCGCAACGTGCGCCCAACGGTTCGTCGGCAGCGCCTTTTTGCCGACTACCTTCATCGCATCATACGGCCACAGGTTGATGAGGTGAAACGTCGGCTTGCCGCCTTCAAGAAACAAATCCCAGCCGCGATGTTTGTCATTGTTGCCGGTCATCCGGGACATGATCGAACCCGTTTTGTCGCCGCTAATCCACACCCACGCGGCACAACTGAACGAGTTCGTGCGCTCAAAATCCCCTGCGTCCGCGAATGCCGGAGCCGTCTGCGTGTTGGCGATGTAAGCCTTCGCCGCAATCGCGCCGTCCTGCGCCGCCGCGTTGGTGGCGAGTGTGATGATGCGCGGCTGGCCGGCAACCAGGGCGCTCAACGAATTGGTTGCCCCCTCGTCCAGCAAGGCGTGGAAGAGCAGTCCGGCGGAGACGCTAGTTGCAGCCGTTCGCGCAGGCGAGCCAATCAAGTCACTGCCGGCCGCCAGCCACGCATCATAATCCGGCCGCGCCTCCTTCCCCCGTTCGCCCACCTTCTTTTCCGCCGCGCTGATTTCATCGGGCAACACATCCCACCGCGCCTGATCCTCGGGCGGCACCGTCTTAATCACTGGCGGCGTGTCCTTCACGTTTCCGTCCATCGCTGGTTGCGTGGTGTTATTGAAAAACGCGGAGAGCTGATAAAACTCCTTCTGCGACAGCGGATCGTATTTGTGGTCGTGACATACCGCGCACCCCGTTGTCAGACCGAGCCAGACCTGTGACGCCGTCTCCGTACGGTCGCGCGCGTAGAGCACCCGATATTCCTCGTCAATCGCGCCGCCTTCGCTCGTGGTGATGTTGCAACGATTGAAGCCGCTGGCAATTTTCTGGTCACGCGAGGCCTTCGGCAGCAGATCGCCGGCGAGCTGCTCCACGGTGAACTGATCGAACGGCAGGTTCGCGTTCAATGCGTTGATGACCCATTCTCGATACGTCCACATTTCGCGGTAGTTGTCGAAATGAATCCCGTTCGAGTCGGCGTAGCGCGCTGCATCCAGCCAGTAACGCCCGCGATGCTCGCCCCAGTGCGGCGAGGTCAGCCAGCGATCCACCAGATTTTCGTAAGCATCGGGCGATTTGTCCGCGACGAATGCTTCAACCTCTGCGGGATTCGGCGGCAGCCCGGTAAGATCAAAGCTCAACCGCCGCGCCAGCGTGCGGCGATCCGCTTCCGGCGCGGGCTGGAGTTTTTCCTTCTCCAACCGTGCGAGGACGAAATTATCAATGGGATTGCGCAGCCACTTTGCATTTTTCACCGGCGGCAACGGGGCTTTCACCGGCGCGATGAACGACCAGTGCGGCTGATATTTTGCACCCTCGGAAATCCAGCGCTTGAGCAAATTCTTCTGCTGCGCGGTGAGTACCTTGTACGATTTCGCCGGCGGCATGAGGTCGTCGCCGGCGTCGAAGATGCGGCGCACGACTTCGCTTTTTTCCGGCTGGCCGGGTACGATGATGGTGACGCCATCCTCGGTCTTCACCGTGGCGTTCTCAAAGCTGTCGAGTCGCAGCTTCGCCTTGCGCGACGCCGAATCCGCTCCGTGGCAGACAAAACAATTTTCCGAGAGGATCGGACGGATGTCGCGGTTATATTCGAGGGCGGCGGGCTGGGTCGCGGCCGAGGAGGAATCCACCGCAAGCGCAAGCAGGACGACTGAATGAAACAAGTTTTTACCCATGCAAGTATGTTCAGACTTTTTTAACCGACCGCTCATTCAAAAAATTAAAAAACAATTTGTCACGTCGGGTCATGGGTCAATCATGACAAAAATAAATTCTTCCGTCACCTACCGAAATTGGTAGTCCCGGGACCAACGGCCAGCCGACCGCAAAAGCCGAAAGCCCGGACGGGGCTTCCCCGTCCGGGCTGGGCGTCGGATCCATCCAACCGGTTTTTGACCGGTCAGGCCGGCGGCAGAGAAACGCCGGGCACCACTTCCAGCCGGTCGCCCTGGATGTCAATTTCTCCATGCAGGATCAGTGGACTTCCGTTCGCATCCCCCGCCCCGGCAGCCTCCAACTCCAAGTTGCCGGCCCGGGCCGCCGTGCGTTCTGCGGCAAAACCGCGCACGTCAAAATGCAGCCCCAACGCCGGCTTCCCCTCGGCATCGCGCAGCGAAAAACGCTGGATGCTGTAATCCAGGTTGACCGAGCGCAGTGTCACCGTATTGCTGACCGAACCCGAGACCGAATCACTTAACTGGGTGTGCCGAAAATAATCGGACACGTCCACTTGATTGCTTCCGTCCCGCACCTGGATGGCCGAGTCGCCCCCACCCAGAGGCGTGACGACGACGAGCTTGGCGGAGCGGGAGAACTGATTCGAGGTGGACAGGCCCAGCGCCTTGATGATGTCGCGATTCTCGATTTTCGCCGGGCTGAGGCCGGTGGTGATGGTGTTCCGGTTGGTCACCGGCCCGCCGGGCTGAACGCCCCGAAGCTGGATGCTCAGATTTTGGACAACATTCGTGTTGTCGGCGTGGGCCTGAAAGACGCCCATCGAGATAAACATTGATAGAACGGCCTGTTTTACGATTTTCATTTCTTTTTCCTTTTGTTTTGTTTGTTTCTGCCGATGCAATACTTCGGCA
Organism: Verrucomicrobiota bacterium; assembly: GCA_025363535.1. GTDB lineage: Bacteria > Verrucomicrobiota > Verrucomicrobiia > Limisphaerales > CAIQOK01 > CAIQOK01. Next base: position 4,787 of record JANYDP010000593.1, read on the forward strand.
CCAGAATACTGACGCAAACTTGATGCCAGCCTCGCTTCCCAAACCCACTCCCGCCGACAACCCTGGCGGACTTTTGCGCTTTTGCTTTCCGCCTCTGCCCTTTAGTCTCCGTCGCGTTTACAAATGGCCTTGAAACTTTTCAACACACTGACGCGCTCAATCCAGGATTTTGCGCCGTTGGATGCCACCGGAAAAACTGTCGGCATGTATTGCTGCGGGCCGACCGTCTATGACTTCGCCCACATCGGTAACTGGCGCACGTTCGTCTTTGCCGACCTCGTGCGACGCTATCTCGAATTCAAGGGCTACGCCGTCCTCCACGTCATGAACATCACCGACGTGGAGGACAAGATCATCAAGCGCGTCCGCGAAAACAAAACCACGCTCCGCGAATTCACCGGCAAATACGAAGCCGCGTTTCTCGACGACCTTCGCGCGCTCGGCTGCCTGGAACCGCACCACAAACCCCGCGCCACGGAATACATCGCCGAGATTATTGCGCTCATTGAAAAGCTGATCGCGCGCGGCATCGCCTATCAGGCGCAGGACGGCTCGGTTTATTTTTCCATCATCAAATATCAGGGTTGCGGCTGCAACTACGGGCAGTTGTTGAAGCTGAACTTCGACGAAATGCGCGCCGGTGAACGTGTCGCGTCCGACGAATACGAAAAGGAATCCATCGCCGACTTCGCCCTCTGGAAAGCGCGCGTGCCGGATGATGGCGATGTGTTTTGGCCCAGTCCGTTTGGCGAAGGCCGTCCCGGCTGGCATATCGAATGTTCGGCGATGAGCATGAAGGTACTCGGCGAAAGTTTTGACCTGCATCTCGGCGGCGAAGATTTGAAGTTCCCGCATCACGAGGACGAAATTGCCCAGAGCGAAGGCGCGACCGGCAAGCCGTTCGTCAAACACTGGCTGCACGGCGCGCACCTGCTCGTTGAAGGCAAGAAGATGAGCAAATCGCTGGGAAATTATTTCACGTTGCGTGATTTGATGGCGAAAGGGTTTACAGGACGCGAAGTGCGTTTTCTTCTGCTTAAAGCTCACTACCGTGACACTTTCAATTTTACACTCGAAGGATTGCAAGGTGTGCGCGCTGAACTCGCAAGAATTGACGAAACGATCACAACACTTCGTGAAATAGCTGGAAACACGCCCTTGGATTTAAATAAAGACTACGATTCAAAACACAATGTTGTTCTAATGGCAGATTTCGAAAAGGCTCTTGATTCCGATCTAAATGTCTCAGCTGCTTGGGCAAGTGTTCATCAATGGATTCGAAATCATAACCCAGTTGACATGCGAATTGGAAAAGGGCTTAACCCAGACTTCGCTGCAAAGACTGCGGCGCGATCTCTAGCAACTTGGGAACATGTCGATCAAGTCCTTGGACTTGGTGGCAGACCTTTAGAAGACGTTCCTGCTGAAATTATGGTTCTCGCCAATGATCGTCAAAAATGCCGCGAGACAAAAGACTTCAAACATGCAGATACACTCCGTAAACTTTTGCTGGAAAAAGGATGGTCAGTCGAAGACTCCCCCAAAGGCCCGAAGTTGAAAAAATTGTGAGCAAAGGCCTGTTCATCACCTTCGAAGGCACGGAAGGCTGCGGCAAATCCACGCAGGTTTCCCTCCTCGCCGAACACTTGCGCTCGTTGGGAAAAACTGTCCGCACCTTGCGCGAACCCGGCGGCACGCCCATCGGCGAAGAAATCCGCCACACCCTCAAACACAGCAAGGACAACCACGCGATGACCGCCGAGGCGGAGTTGCTCCTGATGAATGCCAGCCGCGCGCAAATTGTCCGCGAGGTCATCCGCCCCGCGCTGGCCAAAGGTGAGATTATTTTGTGTGACCGGTTTTATGATTCCACCACGGCGTATCAAGGCTACGGCCGCCAACTGGATTTGAAAATAGTCGCCGCGATCATTGGCGTGGCCGTCGGCGACACGCGTCCGGATTTGACCCTGCTGCTGCAAGTCCCGCCCGCCGTCAGCGCGGAACGACTGCTCGCGCGCCAGTCCACCATGCCGTTTGTGCGCGACCGGATTGAAGAAGCGGACCGGAGTTTTTTTGAACGCGTGGCCAGGGGTTACCAAGCCATCGCCGCCGCCGAACCAAAACGGGTTCGCCCGATTGAGGCCAGCGGGAGCATTGAGATCATTCAAGCCGCCATCTGGCAGCAGGTCGAATTGATTTTGCCCGGATGACTCCCGCTGCTTTTTGTTGTAACTTCAACCCATGATTAAAGAAACCATCAGCAGTATCGAGGCAAAGATTCAAAGCACTGACACCCTTCAAGAAGAGAAGAAACGGGAATTGCTGCAACTGCTCGGCACATTGAAATCCGAAGTGGCCACCCTCTCCGAGACCCACGGCGAACAGGCGCGCAGCATCGCCGGCTTCACGGAAATGTCGGCGCACGAAGCCACGCGCTCGGAGCAGAACCCGGAGTTGTTGGAGCTGTCGCTGAAAGGGCTGTCCTCGTCCGTTTCCGGGTTTGAAAAATCTCATCCGCGCCTCGTCCAGATCGCCAACTCCATCAGTCAGACGCTGTCAGAT
>JANYDP010000596.1 GCA_025363535.1 Verrucomicrobiota bacterium
CATCAGCCCAACCAACGGACTTGGCTCGTGGATCTGGGCCAGCAACACGTTTAATGGCCAGACCTGCCAGCTCTGGCGGACGGTCGAGATTCCGGCGACGGCCATGATTACGAAGGCGCGGCTGGTGATGACGGCCGACAACGAGTTCACACTCTACCTCGATGGACGCGAACTGGGGCGCGGTGCCGATTGGCGCGAGTTGTTTGTCTTTGACTTGTCGCGGATTTTGACGCCGGGCAGGCATGTTCTGGCGGTCCGGGCGATGAACTCTTTTTCCATTGCGGGAATGCTTTTGGGTTTGCGGGTTGATCTGGCGGACAAGCGCATCATAGAAGTTCAATCGGATCAAAGCTGACGAATCGTTCCCGACGGTGTCAGCCGGTGGGAGAAACGAGCCGAGCCTTCAACTGCGTGGCCGGCAGCTTCGATCATGGCTCCTCATGGAAGCAGCAAATGGTGGGAGCAACCGGTGGCGGTGAATATGATGCCGTCGTTGCTGCCGATCGAGGTGTTCTTCTGGCAGACGGGCTGGTTTCAAATCGCGCTGCTGTCGGTTTGCGGACTCGTCATTGTGATCAGCTTGCGCTTGATGGCCCAACTGGCGCTGCACCGGAAAGAACGCTGGCTGCTGCAACGCGAACGTTCACGCATCGCCCGCGAAATTCATGACGACATCGGCGCACGCATGACGCAACTGGTGCTGCATGGGGAGATCGCGCAAAACGGTCTGCGCGACGGTTCAGAAATGCAGACGCACCTGGTTCATATCTGCGAGGACGCGCGCGGGCTACTCTCCACGATGGATGAGATTCTCTGGGCGGTAAATCCCAAGCGGGATACCTTGCGCGATTTTGCCGCGTATGTTTGCAACTATGCCCAGGAGTTTTTGAAACCGACTCCGATCCAATGCCTGTTTGAGCTAGACCCGGAAATGTCGGCCGCAGACTTTAATCTTCCACTTAGGCGCAGCCTGCTCATGGCCATCAAAGAAACGCTGAACAATGCCGTGAAACATTCCAACGCCACGGAGTTGCGCCTACAAATCCATTGGCTGGGCCAGCATTTGCTGGTGGTGCAGGATAATGGCCGGGGTTTTGATCCAGCGATTGTCAAGTCGGAGCGCAACGGGATGACCAACATGGCCGAACGCATGACGGAGCTGGGCGGCAGTTGCCAGGTGACCAGCCAGCCGGGCCAGGGTTGTCGCGTGGCATTTACCATTCCACTCAAGCATCCACGCCCGAACTTATGGGCTTGGTTGTGGAATAAAAACCAACCCACCGCCCCGGCCATTGAGACCAACATTTCCAAAACTAAATAGCTGCCCCCCCAAATAGCTGCCCTCCATTATGATTCCACCCAGCACCAAACTGTCCAAGCCATCCAAGCGGAAATTGAAAATCGCGCTGGTGGAAGACCAGCCCAAGGTCCGCGAGAGCTGGATCAAGCTCATCAATTCATTTCCCGACTTCACCTGCATCTGCGCCTGCGCGACGGGCGAGGAGGCCTTGCGGGTCATTACGGCGGAGCAGCCGGACGTCATCTTGATGGATATATTTTTGCCGCGCATGTCGGGCATTGAATGCACCGTGCGGCTTAAAGAACTGTTGCCGCAAACCCAAATCGTCATCCTCACGGCGATGGATGACCAGGAGCTGGTCTTTCTCGCGCTGGAAGCGGGCGCGGACGGTTACTTGCTCAAACGCACCAAGCCCGCTGATCTGCGCACCGCGCTGCTGGACGTGCTGGGCGGCGGCGCGCCGATGACCAGCCAGATCGCGCGCCGCGTGATTGAATCGTTCCGCCAGAAATCAAAAATCCGCGACGAGTCCGTCCGCCTTTCCGTCCGGGAGGAACAAATCCTGGTGCTGCTCTCACAGGGTTACGCCAACAAGGTCATTGCGGACAAACTGGAGTTGAGCATTGACACGGTGTGCAGCCATTTGAAGCATGTGTTTAACAAGCTGCACGTCAGCTCGCGCACCGAAGCCGTGGTGCGTTACATGGCCTCCAAAACGCCGCATGCGAGGCAGGATAGTCCGCTGTGACCAAGCTGATTTCCGGAAAGCTTTCAGCATCCCCTGTTTCGGTGATAAGCCTGTCACCATGTTCGGGGGATGGAGGTTTGCCGGTCATTTCCATAGTATCAAGCAGCCGATAAATCAAACCGACTAGACGACCATGCCACGAAAAATGCTATGGCTGGCAGGCGTCACCCTCGCCCTGATCCAGATG
>JANYDP010000002.1 GCA_025363535.1 Verrucomicrobiota bacterium
AGTTGAGACCGGAAGCGTGACCGTTGGACTTGGATCCGGTGGGCTGCGTTTTCGACATGGCGGCAAGCGTAGTGAAACCGGCATCGGAAGCAAAGCATGACTTGCGCGGCGCCTGCCTGCACCGGGAAAAAGATCGGCGTGGTGCTGACCCAAGGCCGTTGCGACTGCCGAAAGAACACGACACCGGAAAACAAGTTGTTTGGATTATTGTCCGCCATGGCCATATTTATCCGGTTCGCAACGCTGACTTGAGCCGGAACGAAACGGACATCAATTGGACAACGGAACTGGACAGCGAAATTGCAGAGCCAATTCGTGGACGAGGAATTGACCCCGTTCTCAATTCGGGTGCGTTGAGTAATTATTTTGACCAACCATCGCGTGATGAAATCTATTTTGCATTTAATGTTTTTGAAGATTCGTTCCCCGCATTCATCCAAGCAAAGCAAATAGCCATCAGGAAAGATTTCCGTGACAATCCACGACTTGAATTCTGCCGCCCTTTCAGGGCTAAGCTGATTTGTGGACGATTAACCCCGGGCGTTGCCCTGGGCTATCATCTGTCGGGCTTTCAGCCCTTTGATTCGGGTGAATCCGTGTCCATTCGTGGTTAAACCTTTTGCCTGCGTTGTGGTCTTGCTACGCTGGCCCGCATGGAACTGAAGGAACAACCGTTCGCCCCGACGCTCGCCCACAAGCTGGGCGATGTTCCGCACGTTTCCGGATTGTTGCGCCGCATCGCACAACCCAGCGGCGCGGGCGCAAATGAAACCCCAATCACTACGCCGTGCTGAGATTCTCCCGGTCACGGAGGAGCATCTGCCCGCGCTCGCCGAACTGGCGGGCGTCATCTGGCGGCAGCATTATCCCGGCATCATCTCACCCACGCAGATTGATTACATGCTGGCGCGGATGTATTCGCCCGACGCGTTGCGCGAAGAAATCCGGGCGAAGGGTATCCGGTTCGTGCAACTGCTGGTGGAGGGAAGGTTCGTGGGCTTCGCCTCCTACGGCTCGACGCCTGAGCCGGGTGTAATGAAACTGCACAAGTGCTATCTGCTTCCGGAAATGCACGGACGCGGCCTGGGCAGCCTGTTGCTCCAACATTGCGAACGGGAAACACGAAAACTCGGCGCGCGGCGATTGGTTCTGGCCGTGAACAAACACAATACCAAGGCGGTGGCCGCGTATCAGCGCAATGGTTTTACCGTGGCCGAATCCGTCATCACGGATTTTGGCAGCGGCTTCGTGATGGATGATTTCATCATGGCGAAGGATCTGGCGTAGCTGAAAATTCGCCCCGGACAAAAAGAAAAGCCCGGCACCTTTGCACCGGGCTTTGAAATGTCAAAATTCCACCAGACTCAGCGCCGCGAACTCAGCAGGCGCAGCACATACCAGAGCATGAGCGCGACGGAGGCGAACAGTTCCAGCGAGGCGGCCACATAGCGGTCTTCAGGATAATGATGCAGCACGTTGGACGTGTCATAGAGGATCGCCCCGCCGGCCAGCGCCACCATGGCGACCGAGAAAAAGGTGCCCAATTGGAAACCAAAGATGGCTCCCGCAATGATGGCGACCAGGGCGATGATGCCGCCCCACATCAGGATGCCACGCATGAAAGAAAAATCTTTGCGTGTGAAAAACACCAGCAGCGTCAGCGCCGTGAAGGCAATGAAAGTGATGGCCGCAGCACTGGCAATCGCCCCCGGCGCAACGCTCTCGGCGAGGTAGAGCAACGGGACGAAGATGATCGCCTGCCCCACCACGTACGCAGCCAGGGCCGCGTACTGCGTGAGTTGGGAAGTGGAACGATGCGCCGCGCTCCGGGCCAGCCAGGAGATGAGCATGAATCCACCCATGACCAGGAGCCAGGAACCTCCCAACAAGACGCGGGCGATGGGTTCAGCCAGGCCGGATTTGAACAGGGCGATCTCGATCAGCGTGAAGGCGGCGATCGCGCAGAATAGATGGTTGTACGTGCGCGAGATGAACCGGCTGCGCGACCGGTCGTCGAGTTCGATGACGGGAATGTTTCCTGAATAGGTTTGTTGATCGTTCATAATTTTTCAGCGATATAAATACGTGACGCCCCGGTTGTCCCGGCGATTCACCGGGCGAGCATACCGGCCGGATTGCCGATGTCAATCTGGCGGGTTGGTGAAACTGGAAACTCGACAGGCCGTATCAGTTTTCACATTCTATACGCCTTTTCGGTCAAGACAGCCGGATGGCACAATCAATTTTTAAGTTATCAAGAACATGCAAACATCAGACTTGGATGAATTGAAACAGTTGGTGGCGGAGTTGCGCGCGGAACACCTGGCCCAAAAGGAAAAGGAAAAACGTGACCGTTGGACGAAATATGTCTCGCTCACCATGGTGGTCATCGCGGTACTCGCAGCCATCGCGACGCTCAAAGGCGGCGGCTTCTCGACGCGCACGTTGAAGGAGATGAACGAGGCGACGTTCAATCAGTCAGAGGCTTCCGACCAATGGTCATTTTATCAGGCCAAGTCCATCAAGCAAAACCTCTGCGAACTCGAACTGGATCACCTGAACACCGCGCCAGCGCCGGACGCCGGGGCCGTCGCCAGGATGAAGATGAAGGTTGAGAAATACGACAAGGACAAGGCTGACATCACGGTGCTGGCGAAACAATATGAAGCCGCGCGCGATGCCGCGCGCAAGACGGCGGCCAGCGCCGCCGAACATTCCAAGCAGATGGGGCTGGCCATCACGCTGTTTCAAATCGCCATCGCGCTGGGGGCGATGTGTTTGATCGTGAAGAAAAAGCCGTTGTGGATTGTGTCCTCCATTCTTGGGGCGCTGGCCACGGCGCAAATGATTTACGTTTTATACTTCATTCCGCTGTGATGGGACTGGTGGCTTGGTTGGTCGCGATTTTTTTGTCGAAGCGGCATCGCCCCTCACTTAAGCTGCCGCCATGAGCTATTCGCCTGCCGCCACCCGTTATGATTCGGCGCAGTTTTACCGCCGCTGCGGCCGCTCGGGCATCCGGCTCCCGCTGATCTCGCTCGGCCTCTGGCATAATTTCGGCGCGAAGGATTCCTACGAAAATGCCCGCGCCATCGCCTGCCGCGCCTTTGACCTGGGCATCACTCACTTTGATCTCGCGAACAACTACGGCCCGCCGGACGGTTCGGCGGAGGAAACGTTTGGAAAAATTCTCCGCGAAGACCTTGGTCAATGGCGCGATGAAATGATCATCACCACCAAGGCCGGTTACTACATGTGGCCCGGGCCGTACGGCGAATGGGGTTCGCGGAAAAATCTGCTAGCGTCGCTCGATCAGTCGCTCAAGCGCATGGGCCTGCCGTACGTGGACATTTTTTATTCGCATCGTCCCGATCCCGACACGCCGCTGGAAGAAACGATGGGCGCGCTGGCCCACGCCGTGCGCTGCGGCAAGGCGCTGTACGTCGGGCTGTCGAACTACAAGCCGGAAGAAACCGCTCGGGCGGCGAAGATTCTCCGCGAACTCGGCACTCCCTGCCTGATCCATCAACCGCGTTACTCCATGCTGGATCGCTGGGTTGAGCCGCAACTGCTCGCCACGCTCGCGCAGGAGAACATCGGCGCGGTGGTTTTTTCGCCGCTCGCCAAGGGCCTGCTGACCGACCGCTATTTCAAAGGCGTTCCCGCCGATTCCCGCGCCAGCCGCGACACCCGGTTTCTCCGGCCCGACCACATCACCGACGAAGTTTTGGCAAAGACAAAAAAACTCAATGACCTTGCACAGTCACGCGGGCAGACCCTCGCGCAGCTGGCGCTGACGTGGGTGTTGCGCCACCCGACGGTCACGAGCGCGCTCATCGGCGCGAGCCGCGTGAGTCAGGTGGATGACTGTGTGGGCGCGACGCGCAACTTGAACCTCACCGGCGAAGAGCTGGCGCAGATTGAAAAAATTCTCGCATGAAGACAAACCAAGCTTCGTTCTTTAGTTTTACCGCACTCGTCCTGGCACTGGCCGGTCTCGTCGGTTGCCAGCAGACCACCTTGAACAAAGCGATCCCGGCACCCGCAGCGACAAGTTCTCCGACCAACAAAATCGCCCGGCGTTACAGCTACACACCGCGTCCCTACCCCGTGGACGAGCGCGGCTTCTCGCCGGTGGACCAGGCGCTCGCCAAAGCTTACGCCCGCGAAGAAATCATCGCCGATGACAGTGAAGGCGCGCTCAATCCCTACGTGTTGAAGGTCATCTCCGGCTATCCGCTCGACGGCTCGTATCAATATCATTGCAGTTGGAAGCCGTGGGAGTACGACATCTACAATGGCGTCACGCAAGACCTGTGGTTCAAAGGCATGGTCGTCGCCAAAGCGTATCCCGACGGCTCGCGTTGCAGCTATTGCTGCGGCTTCACGTTCGAGGTTTTTGTCCGTGCGATGAAACTACGCAACATCCAAAAGGGTCTTGACGCGGATGACTTCAACAGCATGACGTTCAACGACCTCTTCAACACGCTTCAACTTTGGTACATTGAGGGCAAAGGTGATTCCGAACAGCGCGCGATCACGAGCTACGGCCTTGGCCGCGCGATCACGAATTTCGACGATGCCCGCCCCGGTGATTTTCTCAGCTACAGCAGCACGCCGTCCGGCGGACATTCGGTCATCTTCATTGATTGGATTCGCGATGATGCGAACCACCCGGATAAGATCACCGGCCTGAAATATTTTTCGTCCAACCTTTCCGGCAACGGCGTGGGCTACGGCCAGGCGCATTTCAGCGACGCCACCAAAAACGGCCACGGCGTTTTGCGCAACTACGTCGTCATCGGTCGCGTCGGGGCGATCAAGGATTACAAGTCGTTCGACCGCGCCGCCATTCCCCAACGCAACGCCTACGCACCGACGCAACCAGAACGCATCCTGTACGTTCCCACGCCGGCGAAATAGCGGGAGGGTTTAACTGTCCACCGTTGAAGAAGCCGGCAGGGATTTGCTGATCGGATGAAACCCCTGCCCACGGTAGGCCGCGAGAAAATAAACCAGCACACCCGCCACCATCACCGCCAGCCCGCCCCAGAAAATCGGCCAGCGCGTGCCACCCGCCTGCGCACATTGGCTGAACCACCAGCCCATGCCGAGGTAGCCGATGAGATTGCCCACGCCATTGTTCATCAGCGACATCAACGCCTGCGCGCGCGCCCGCCATGCCGGGTCAATGCGCTGATCAAGATAAATTTGCGCGGTGATATAGACGAGCGTGAACGAAGCGCCGTGCAACGTGACGCCGGCGAGCAGCCACGCCTTGCCGTTGATCGCGCTGAACACGAAGCGCAGCACGCCCAGGCTGAGGCCGCCCGCAAAAATCCATTTCAACCGCCAGTTCAACAGCAGCGTGCCGAGGCCCAACATGCACAGGACTTCCGTGATCTGCCCGAGGCTCGTCCACGCCGTCGTGCGAATGAATCCGAGTTCGCGCAGGTGCACGGGCGCGTACGGATAAAATCCCGCCAGCGGAATCGCGAACAACGCCAGCGTGATGAACACCACGCGATGATCGGGATGTTTCAGCAAGGTCAACGCATCGAGGCCGAGCCGTTCGTGCCACGAAAGATGCACGACGGATTTGGGCGTCTCCAACACGGGCAGGAAATAAGTGAACACCGCCACGCCCAGCCAGGTCACGGCCCCGCTGAATCCGGCCAGCGCCGAGGTGTCGGCATTCAACGCGCTGACGCCGAGGCAGCCCGCCATCCAGCCCAGCGTGGCCATCGCGCGGATCGGACCGAATTCCATTTTCGCATCGGCCAGCCGCGCGAACACGATCGTCGAAGTGATGCTGAACGTCGGCGAGGTGCAGAGCGCGTGCAGTTGGATCAACGCCAGCACGAGCCAGGGATTCCAGCCCCGATGGATCGCCATACTCGCCAGCGTCATGGCCAGCGCCGTGGCGACGGCAAGGCCGCGCAGGACTTTCACCGGCGAAGCCTGCCGATCTGCCAGCGCGCCGAAAATCAGCGGGGAAACAAACGCCGCCAGTGCCGTCGCCGCAAAGGCCAGCGGCTTGAGCGCGCCCAGGCCGTGGGCGTCCAGCACCGCGCTCTGTGGCACAAACCACATGCTGATCGCCGCGCCTTGGATGAAGAACAGCGCCACCAGTTCCACATACTCGGCTCTTCGTAATGTCCGCAACACGCGCAGAGAGGATACGCAGCGGCGGGAAATTTCAAGCTTGGAGAAACCGGCATAAACGTTTTGGGTGTGATGGGAATCGAGTGATGCTGCCATCAACGTGGCCAGGCGCGTCACCCCGCGCGGGCCCCACCTTCCTCACGGCTTGAGCGTGATCGTCACCCACTCCGGATTGGTAAAATCCCATTCGCCGGACAGGATCCGGCAGAAGGTGGCGACCAGCCGCCGCGCTTTCAAATCGCTCAGTTCAGGGTGCAGATAAGCACCATAGACCAGCTTGGTTTTTTTGCCGGGCAACTCGGGCACCGCGACGCGCACCGGCGCGCTCCACGGGCCTTCGGGACGTTCGGCTGCGCGCAGTTGGATTTCGCGCGGATGAAAAAAATCCGACGAGGTGGCCATCAGCCAAGCGTGCAAGTCCGCATTCCAATTAACGGACACCTGGCCGTAAGCCTCGCGCAGAATCACCGTCGCGTTGGTGCGTTGCGGCGACCAATTCCTGCCGGTGAAAAATTCATACGCGGCGGGGCTTTCGATTTGCGCGGATAAAACACGGGCGAGCACCAGGCCTTTGGGTTGGCTGCTGATTTCATAGAGGTAAAGAAAATCCCCGTCTTGCAGAACCTGGATCGGCTCCACGGGAAATTTCCACGCGCCCTTGGGCCGCAACCGCGTGAAGTGCTGCAACGGTTTGTCCGCCACCGCCAGTCCGCCGCCGGTGCTGCGAAAATTCCACGGCCCCGGCCCCGGGGTTTGCTCAATCATCGAATAGAAAAGATAAATGCGCTCACCGACAGTGGCTCCGCCCAGCGGCCACATACGGTTGGTCGCGGCGGATTCTTCGGGGAACAGCACGAGCGGATTTTCGGCAACGCCGTTTGGATTCACAAAATATTCCAGCGCGGGCGGCAGATTGGTTTTCGTCGCCGGCAGAAACGCGATGGTGGTGCCGACCATGCCGGTGGTCGTGAAGGTGTCGCCGAACAACCACAACGCGCCGCCGGGAACCGCAATCGCCTGCGCGCCGTCCTGGAACCGGACGCCTGCGCGTGGCTGGCTCTCGGAAAAAATGGACGGGCCAAACTCGGCGTGTTCAATGCGGAGTGAAACCTCGGCGCAATGACCCGCAAAAAAACCTGCGGACAAAGCAACGGCCGAGAAGATGCCCAAGAACCGGCGGCGTTGGTAGGACGCGGCACTCCGTGCGCGCCGGGGTTCGACTTCGCGGCGGACGGCGCGCACGGAGTGCCGCGCCCTACCAGTATCTCCACTGGAAGAATTGTTCACCCGTTTCATTTCAGTTTTTTCGCGCCGGGCCAGCCGTCGTCGCTCCACTCCAACGGCCCCACGGCCAGACGCGAGCGGCCTTCAGTATTCGCGTCGTAATAATGATAGCTGAACCAGTTCGTGCCGCCGTCGTTGAGAATACCGATGTGGCCGGGGCCGATGAACGACCCGGTGCTTTCAAGAAACATCGAGCCGCCGCTGTCGCCCAGGTCTTTGCCGTCGCGATCCAAATACGGCCCGGTGATTTTTGGGCTGCGACCGACGCGAACTTCGTACGTGCTGTTCGTCCCGCGACAGCATTGTCCCCAGTTGACGAACAGAAAATAAAATTCGCCATGCCGCGTCAGACACGAAGCCTCGATGGAATTGTTCGAATGATTCCAGGCGAGCCGCTGGGGCGAGATGTTGGTTTCTGGGCGCAGTCCGGTCTGGGGATCGAGTTGAATCAAATAAATGCCAGTCCAGTAAGAGCCGAAGGTCATCCACAATTTTCCATCCGCATCCAGCATGACACTGGGATCAATCGTATTAAACGCGCTGCCGTTGGTGGACTGGATGACCGGGCCGCAATCGGTCCAGTGGAAATTGGTGGAGGAATTGTCCAGCGTCCGGTTCGTCGCCAGCGCGATGGCCGAGAGTTGTTTGCCCCAGGTGGAGATGCAGTAATACAGGTAGAACCGGTCGCCAACGCGGACGACGTCCGGCGCCCAGCAGCCGCGGAAATCCGGCACGGCGTCGAACGTCCACGCGGGCATTTGATTGAACACCGCCGGCCCGTTGGTCCAATGGACGAGGTCGGGGGAGGATTTGGACAACACGCCACGCCCGGTGCCGAACACGTAGTAGCGGCCGTTCTCCTTGACGATGGAGGACGGGTCGTGGATGAACGTTTGCCCGGTGAGCGGCAGCGGCTCGGTTTTCGTGCCGGCGCAAAACCCGGTCAGCGTCAGGCCGGCCACGGCGCAAACGGTGCAGCGAAGCAAAGGAAATTGCATGGGCCGACTGTGCCACGAGCCGCTGGAAATCACGAGCGGGAAAATGCCGCCCCGCTAAATCACGCGTGATTTTCCGGCGGCGCGCTGTATGATGTCCGGCATCATTGCTGCCACCGTCATGTTGCGAAGCGTTGTTACTTTCGGATTTGTTTTCGGGCTGCTGTCGTCCCTGCCCGCCGCCGAGCCGGGGCGCGTGGATTTCAATTTCCAAATCCGGCCGCTGCTCTCCGACCGCTGCTTCAAATGCCACGGCCCGGACGAGAAGGCGCGCAAGAAAAAACTCCGGCTCGACCAGCACGACGGCATGTTCAAGGAGCTGGAGGACGACTTCGCGGTGGTGAAACCGGGCGACACGAACCACAGCGAACTCATCCGCCGCATCGTCGCCACGGATCCCGACGAGGTGATGCCGCCGGAAGATTCGCAGTTGAAACTGTCCGCCGCCGAAAAGAACCTGCTCGTCCGCTGGGTCGCGCAGGGCGCGGAGTTCAAACCGCACTGGTCGCTGATTCCCGTCGGCAAAGTATCGCCACCGCCGGAAAAAAATTCCTGGGCGCGCACTCCGATTGATGCGTTCGTGCTGGCCAAAATCGACGCGGAAAAACTTTCGCCCGCACCCGAAGCGTCGCGTGAAGTATTGCTGCGGCGGCTGGCGTTTGATCTCACCGGTTTGCCGCCGTCGGTGGCGGAGCTGGATGCGTTTCAGGCCGACACTTCCACGAATGCCTATGAGCGCGCGGTGGATCGCTATCTGAATTCAGCCGCCTACGGTGAACGCATGGCGCAGGACTGGCTTGACCTCGCACGCTTCGCCGACACCTACGGCTATCAGCAGGACATGGAGCGCGACATGTCGCCGTGGCGCGATTGGGTCATCAAGTCGTTCAATGAAAATCTTCTCTATGACCAGTTTCTCGTCTGGCAGCTCGCCGGTGATCTGCTGCCGCGCGCAACGCGTGATCAGAGGCTGGCCACAGCGTTCAACCGCCTGCATCGTCAGACGAACGAGGGCGGCAGCATTGACGAGGAGTTCCGCGCCGAATACGCCGTGGACCGTGTGAGCACCGTCGGCACGGCGATGCTCGGCCTGACCGTCGGCTGCGCGCGTTGTCATGATCACAAATACGATCCCATCAAGCAGCGCGACTTCTATTCGCTCGCCGCCTTCTTCAACAACATTGACGAGTCGGGGATGTATTCGCATTTCACACAGGCCACACCGACGCCGACGCTGCTGCTCTGGCCGGAAAACAAATCCGCCGAGGCTGCGGTGCTCTCGAATCAAATCGTCGCCGCCGAACAACATCTGGAAATCATCCGCCGCGAAGTCGGCGAATCATTTCAAGACTGGCTCAAGGCCGGCGGAAAAGTTTATGTGCCGAGGCCGGCGGCGCATTTTACTTTTGACACCGTCGTCGGCACCAACACGCCGGACAGTCTTTCCACAAATTTTTTCAGGCTGGAAGACGGACCGGTGCTGGTCAGCGGAGCGCCGATCTTCCGATCGGCTCGCACCGAGCAGCCGCCTGCTCACGCCGATCAGGAGATCGGCGCTCCGACCAATTACGCACTCCAGTTCAGCGGCGACAATCAGGCGGTCTGCAAAGGCGTGGGCCACTTCTCTCGCGCCGACACGTTTTCATTCAGCCTCTGGCTCAAACCGCCGGAGCGCCAGGATCGCGCCGTGGTGCTGCATCATTCGCGCGCGTGGGCGGATTCCGGCAGTCGCGGCTACGAACTCGTGTTGGATCACGGACGACCGTCCTTCGGGCTGATTCATTTCTGGCCGGGCAACGCCGTTGTCGTGCGCGCCAAACAAGCGTTGCCGACGAACGAGTGGTCGCAAATCGTCGTGACTTACGACGGCTCCAGCCGCGCGGTGGGGATTCAGATTTATCTCAACGGCGTTCCGCTCAAAACCGAAGTCGTGCGCGACAATCTTTACAAGGACATCGTGCATCGCAAGGAATGGGGCGACCTGGAAGTCGGCAAAATTAACCTCACGCTTGCCGGTCGTTTCCGCGACAGCGGATTCAAGAATGGTTTGATTGACGACCTGCAAGTGTTCGATGTCGCGTTGACCGCGCCGGAAGTTTTGTCGCTCGCGAAGGCCAGCAATTCTATTGCTTCGCTCGATTATTTCCTCGCCCGTCAATACGAGCCATACCAATCCGCACAGGCCGCATTGAAAAACCTTCGCGCGCAGGAAAACGCGCTCTTCAACGACATTCCTGAAATCATGACGATGCGGGAAATGCCGCAGTCGCGTCCGACCTTTGTCCTTAAGCGCGGCTCCTACGATGCGCCCGGCGATCCCGTCGAGCGCGACACGCCCGCGAGCATTTTGTCTTTTCCGACCCATGCGCCGCGCAACCGCCTCGGCCTCGCGCAGTGGATGGTTGACCGTCAGAATCCGCTGACCGCGCGCGTCGTGGTGAACCGCATCTGGAAAATGCATTTCGGCCGCGGCATCGTCGCGACACCGGATGATTTTGGCAGCCAAGGAAAACTGCCGTCGCATCCCGAGCTGCTCGAATGGCTCGCGGGCTGGTTCATGGACAACGGCTGGGATGTGAAAGCACTGCACCGGCTCATTGTGAATTCGGCGACGTATCAGCAGTCATCGCAGGCTTCACACGAACTTGTCGAGCGCGATCCGTTCAATCTGCTGCTCGCGCGCGGGCCGAAGCAACGCCTGCAAGCCGAGCAAATCCGTGACAGCGCACTGGCCGCGAGCGGCCTGTTGAACCGCACGATTGGCGGGCCGAGCGTGAAGCCATATCAGCCGGCGGGACTCTGGGAGGCGGGCGGCACCGGCGCGAAATACACGCAGGATACGGGCGACAAACTGTATCGCCGCAGCCTCTACACGTTCGTGAAGCGCACCTCGCCGCCGCCGTCGCTGCTGACGTTCGACGCCACATCGCGCGAAGTCTGCACCGCCAAACGCGAGACCACCACGACCCCGTTGCAGGCGCTGGTGCTGATGAACGACCCGCAGTTCATCGAGGCATCGCGAGCCATGGGCCAGCGGCTGCTGAAAACATTTCCGGGTGACGAAAACGCGCAGATCCGCGAAGCCTTCCGCGAACTGACCGGACGTTTGCCGGATGAAAAGGAAACCGCGATTTTGCGGCAGTTGTTTACCGAGCAAAAGGATTTTTACGCAAAGAAATCCGGTGAAGCAGACAAGCTGCTCACCACCGGCGAATCGAAACGGGACGAGAGATTGCCGCCCGCTGATTTTGCCGCGACGACAATCCTCGTCAATACGATCATGAACTTTGATGAATTCGTGATGGAGCGATGAAAACCAGACGACACATCGCCGTTGCCTTGCACAATCCCAAAGGGATTGCGTCTTGCAGCCCAGGGTTGCGAGGCACGAGCTACCCTGGGTCAATGGTTCAAAATAATTTTCAACCCCAACGGGGTTGCGTCACCAGCAGGTCA
>JANYDP010000004.1 GCA_025363535.1 Verrucomicrobiota bacterium
CGAGCCGGTTGGAAGGCGTGTCCGGGCGCGGGCGCATCGTCATCAGTGAGTCAACCTACGGGCATTTGCGGCGCGATGATCCGGCGTTGGCGGCGACCTGCGTGGCGTTGGCGGCGGAAAAGGTAAAAGGCATTCGTGAAGCGATAAAAATCTATGAAGTGCCCTGGCGTCCGCCCGGTTCGCCGTCGCTGGACGAGGAATTTTTCCCCGGCCAGCCGGCGGCGCGGTTGCCGGAAACGGATTTGCTGCTGCGCAAGAATTCATAAGCGGCGGTTTTCTTCCTCGTCATTTTTTCTGGAACTGCTAGCGTTTGCCCATGCGCACGGCGATTTATCCCGGCAGTTTTGATCCGGTGACCAACGGCCATCTGGACGTGATCGAACGCGCGGCCAAGTTATTTGACCGCGTGATCGTGGCCGTGGCCATGAACGAGGGGAAGCATCCGCTCTTCAGCCAGGCCGAGCGGCTCGATTTGGTGCGGCGGTCGGTGAAAAAGTTTCCCAACGTCGAGGCGGACAAGTTTGACTGCCTGCTGGTGGATTACGTGGAGCAGCAGTCCGCGCAGGCGATCGTGCGCGGCCTGCGGGCCGTGTCGGATTTTGAATTTGAATTCCAACTGGCGCTGATGAACCGCAAGCTGAACGAGCGGATCGAAACCATTTTCATGATGCCCAAGGAGACCTACACTTTTTTGAGTTCGCGCATCATCAAGGAAATCGCGCGGCTGGGCGGCGACGTTAGCTCGTTCGTGCCGCCGCAGGTGCGCACGGCGCTGACGAAGAAACTGAAGGCAACCCGGAGCTGATTTGAAATTATGCCGCTCTCAGCCAATTTACGTCACCTGGAAGACGGTGCCTTGCAATTGCAGGGCGAACTCGCCGTCGCCGAACTGGAACTCGATCTGCGGGATGATCTGATCCAGGCGGAGGAGCCGTTGCGTTATGATCTGGAAGTCGAGCTGATGCCCGACGGACTTTTGGTGCATGGCGGTCTGCACCTGCCGCTGAAATGTTTGTGCGTCCGCTGTCTGAAGCCGTTTGCGTATCCGTTGACACTGGACGCCTGGACGGTGCTGCTGCCGCTGGCGGGCGATGAGCAGGTGTCCGTGTCCGGCGATTGCGTGGACTTGACTCCGTTTCTGCGGGAAGATATTCTCCTTGAGTTTCCGCAACATCCGTTGTGCGAAGCGGAGTGTCGCGGCCTGCCGGTAAAACCGGTGGGCAAGACCAAGAAACCCGGTGATGCTGGTTTGATTGAAGGCAAGGCGTCGGCGTGGACAGCGTTGGATAAACTGAAACTGAATAACTGAACTGATTTATGGGCGTTCCAAAAAGAAAACCGTCAAAGAGCCGTCAGCGTATGCGCCGGGCCTACAACAGCGTCTTGAAACTTCCGCAACTCGGCGTCTGCCCGCAATGCGCGGCCCCGCTCATTCCGCACCGGGTCTGCCCGGCCTGTGGTTTTTACAAGGGACGCCAGATACTGACCGTCACGGCCGGCGCCTGATCGTTTGGGTAAGGACGCGCGAAATTTTTTTCCGCGTCCTTTTTGTTTATGCGAATCGCGGTGGATGTCATGAGCGGCGACCACGGGTGTGCGGTCGCCATTGTCGGCATCAAGCAGGCGCTTGAAGCTGACCCTGCCATTGAAAAAATCTTCATGGTCGGACGCGAGGCGGACATTCAAGCCGCCATTCAAACCGCTGGCCTGACCGATCTCCGGGCGGAAATCATCCACGCCAGTGAAGTGCTGACGATGGACGACAAACCCTTGGAAGGCATCCGCAAGAAAAAAGATTCCTCGATGGTGCGCGCCATCGAACTGGTGCGCGCCGAAAAAGCCGGGGCCGTCATCTCGGCGGGCAATACCGGCGCGCTCGTGGCCGGTTCGATGAAACTGGGCCGGCTCGACGGCGTGGAGCGGCCCGCCATCGCGTGCCGCTTTCCTTCCTTGACTCAGGATTTCATTATGCTCGACTGCGGTGCCAATGCCGTGGCCGAGCCGTCGCACCTCGCGCAGTTTGCCGTCATGGGCAGCGTGTATGGTCAGGGGATTCTTGGCGTGGCCAAGCCGCGCGTCGGCGTGTTGAGCAACGGCACGGAGGAATCCAAGGGCAACGATCTCACCCGGGCGACCGCGAAACTGTGCGCCCAACTGGATCTCAATTTCATGGGCTACTGCGAGGGTTTTGATTTGTTTAATGACGGTGTAGACATTGTTGTCTGCGACGGCTTCGTCGGAAATATTGTATTAAAATCCTGCGAAAGCATCAGCAAAACCATCGGCCGCCTGCTTAAAAATGAAGTCAAAGCCAACCCGATGCGGATGATGGGCGGCGCGCTGGCGGGCGGCGCGTTCAAGGCACTCAAGCAACGGCTCGACCCAGAAGTTTATGGCGGTGCCGTGGTGCTGGGCTTGAATGGCATTGTCGTCAAGGCCCACGGCTCCTCCCGCGAACGGGCCTTCGCCAGCGCCATCCGGGTGGCCGCCGAAGAGGTCAAACGCGGTATCAACGAAACCATTTCCCAGCACATCGCGCGGGCGAATAAAAAACTCGCCGCTCTTGAAACCGTTGTTCCTCCCCCTGTTCACGCATGATTTCCTACACCACGCAAGTTTTCAAAAATCCCCGCGCCAAGCATAATTTCCAAGGGCAGTCGTGTTCCATTGCCGGCGTCGGCTCGTACGTGCCGGAACGCATCCTCACCAACGCGGAGCTGGAAAAAATCGTGGAGACGAGCGACGAATGGATCACCACGCGCACCGGCATCAAGGCCCGGCGCATTGCCGCCGCCGACGAATTCACCTCGGATCTGGCCACCAAGGCCGCCTTGAAGGCGATGGCCAGCGCCGGCGTCACCGCCGAAGAAATTGACCTCATCATCGTGGCGACGATCACGCCTGACATGCCGTTTCCGTCCACCGCCTGTCTGGTGCAGAAAAAAATCGGGGCCAAGCGCGCGGCCGCATTCGATCTGGAGGCAGCCTGTTCCGGATTCATTTACGCGCTGGAAATTGCCCAGCAGTTCATCATGTCCCGTACCTACAAGACGGTGCTGGTGATCGGTGCGGAAAAACTTTCCTCCATCACCGACTGGAAGGATCGCAATACCTGCGTGCTTTTTGGTGATGGTGCGGGCGCGGCCATTTTGCAGAACCGCCCCAATTCCCATGGACTGCTCACGGCGGTGATGGGCGCGGACGGGGACAAGTCGGATCTGCTTTTCATGGAAGGCGGCGGCAGTCGTTGCCCGGCCACGGTGGATTCGGTGAATGCGCGGATGCATTACCTGCGCATGGAAGGCAAGGAAACCTTCAAGAGCGCCGTGCAGGCGATGCAAAGCGCGGCCGAGGAAGCGTTGCGCCGTTGCGAGCTGAACATTACGCAGATCAAATGCGTCATCCCGCATCAGGCCAACCGCCGCATCATTGACGCGGTCGGAGAACGGCTCGGGGCGACGCCGGAGCAGTTGTTTGTGAATCTGGAAAAGTACGGAAACACCTCGGCCGCTTCCGTGGCGATCGCGTTGGACGAAGCGGTGGAATCGGGCCGTGTTCAAAGGGGCGATTTGATCTTGCTCGTCGTGTTTGGTGCGGGGTTGACGTGGGGTGCGGCAGTCATCGAATGGTAAATCCCCGTTTGACGATTGGTTTCGGTGTGATAATTTTTTCATACATTTATGAGCGCGAAGAAAATTCAGTCGGCAGTTTCATTTGAACCGCAAGTCACCATTGAAGCGCGGCAGACGCGCCTGTCGCTGTCCGAAGATGCGGTGGTAATCCATAAAGGCGGCATTGAGTTTCGCAGTCCCACCGCGTTTTCGCCGTGGACGGAAATGACACTGTCACTGCAATCGCCGCGCGACGGCGGCCGGGTCAACTGCTCCGGCGTGGTGATTTCCTGTTCCGGCAACAAGCACGCTGGTTATTTCGTTTCCATGATCTTCACAAGCCTTTCCAAACAGGCGCAGTCGCGCTTGAGCAATATGGCTGACGCGGCGCTGGTTTGATCCCCGGCAATCGCTGCTTCATTTTTTTCGCTCGAAAGTTCCGACGTGATCCCTCGTCGGAACTTTTTTGTTTTGGGCCACAAATCGTCAGCCTGTTCAAATAGAACCATCCCGTCTGATTGATCCCGTCGAGTATATGGCCGGGGCGGAGATTGGTTCCCTTCAAAACAAAGGGTTTTTACCATGAAATAGATTCATTCATTCGAGTGGCAAACCTCCTGCTTAAAGCCTGTCGAACTGAACTGGATCAAATGACTCCGATAACCCAGCTGCACTTTATTGAGCCGCGAATGGCAAGATAACGCTCTGGAAAAAATCATTCTCCCGTTCTAACAAACATAAAAACATGAAAAAAGTCGAAGCCATCATCAAACCATTCAAACTCGAGGAAGTGAAAGACGCCCTCGCCGAAATCGGCGTGGAGGGCATGACCATCACCGAAGTCAAAGGCTTCGGCCGTCAGAAGGGGCACACCGAAATCTATCGCGGCAGCGAATACACCGTGGATTTCCTCCCCAAAATCAAACTCGAACTCGTGTTTCCAGACGGCCAGATTGACGCCGCCATTGCTGCGATCGTCAAGGCCGCCAAGACCGGGAAGATCGGCGACGGCAAAGTTTTCGTTTCAAAAATCGAAGATGCGATCCGCATCCGCACTGAGGAGAAGGGCGACACGGCTGTTTAACTTTCAGGAATTGAACCAATAAAAAATATACCATGAAACGTATTATCATACTCCTCGCCCTGGTTGCCGCGACTGTTTGCGGTGTGAACGCTTTGCGCGCTGCGGATGCCGCACCGGCTGCACCGGCTGCGACACCTCCACCGCCTCCACCGCCCTCGCTCGAACAGCGCATCAGCTCGCTCGAAGCCTACGTCAACAATGGCGATCCCACCGCCGCTTTGAAAACCGGACCGAAGGACAAGGATGGTAATCCTACCATTCCCGACGGTCTCGTCACACCCACGTCTGCCACCAGCGGACCCGGCCACAACGCCTGGATGATGACCAGCTCCGCGCTCGTGTTGTTCATGACGCTGCCCGGACTGTTCCTCTTCTACGGCGGTCTCGTGCGCCGGAAGAACATCCTCTCCGTCATCGCGCAATGCTTCGGCATCGCGGGCCTCGTCACGATTCTCTGGGTCATCTTCGGTTACAGCATGGTCTTCGCGGACGGCACCGACATGATTAAGGGCGCCGTGGGCAACATGAAATTCGCGATGCTCAACGGCGTGGACTCCCTTCCCAACACCAACTACGCCTACTGGGTTTCTCACAACGTCTTCTCCATGTATCAACTCATGTTCGCGATCATCACGCCTGCGCTCATCCTGGGTGCGATTGCCGAACGCATGAAGTTCGCCGCCATCTTGGCCTTTGTGGCGCTGTGGATGGTTGTGGTTTATTTCCCGCTTGCCCACATGGTCTGGGGCATCAACGGCTGCATGAACGGCGTGTGGAATGCCGGCGCTTCCATCAAGGCGATTGACTTCGCCGGCGGCACGGTCGTTCACATGAGTTCGGGTTGGTCCGCGCTCATCCTCTGCTTGATCCTCGGCAAGCGCAAAGGCTTCGGCAAGGAATCCATGGCGCCGCACAGCATGGTCATGTGCGCCATCGGCACCGGCATGTTGTGGGTCGGTTGGTACGGGTTCAACGCCGGTTCCGCCGTGGCGGCGGACGGTGTGGCGGCAAATGCCTTCATGACCACCACCATTGCCACCGCTGTCGCGTGCTTCGTCTGGCCGTTGATGGAATGGATCACACGCGGCAAGCCCAGCGTCCTCGGTTATTGCTCCGGTGCCGTGGCGGGACTCGTTGTCGTGACACCTGCTTGCGGGTTCATTACTGCTGGCGGCGCGATTGTCATCGGCATCGCGGCGGGCATTGTCCCCTGGTTCTTCTGCTACAAAGTCAAAGGCTGGTTCGGTTATGACGACGCCCTCGACACCTTCGGCGTGCACGCTGTCGGTGGCACGCTCGGCGCGCTGATGACCGGCATGTTGGCTCGCAACAGCGCCAACGCCAACCTCGCCACCAACTTGAAAGCTTACGTCACCGACAGCCTCGGTCAGCCGCTCGTCATCGAGCAGCTCAAGGCCATCGGCATCACCCTCGTGCTGGCCATTGTCGGCACGGTGGTCATCGCTTACGTCGTGAAAGCCGTCATCGGCCTCCGCCCGAGCGAAGAAGACGAAAGCCAAGGCCTTGACCTCGCTGAACATGGCGAAGAAGGCTATCACGGTGCAGGTCAGTAAGCTGGGGATACCGTAACGAATACCACAGCGGCCGGCGTCGAAAGATGCCGGCCGCTTCTTTTTTCAACCCGGCCGCCGGAATTGAACCGCAGATGCACGCGGATGCTCGCAGATAGGAACAAATTGGTTTGAGGTCAGCCGGGTTGGTTTTGCGGGTGAAGAGCTGGCTGCTCGGCAACCCAGGTCGCTGCCTTCCTTCATCTGCGTTAATCCGCGTCCATCTGCGGTTCCTTTGCGTTCAGGGATCGTTCGTCGCATCCTTGCGGCATTGCGCCTGCAACTTCGCCCAACCCTCCGCGCCCAACGCCTGCATCGTGCGGATGTTCGTTTCAAAGATCGTCTCCGTGTTGGGAAACAACTCCACCGCGCGGGTCACGCTTTCCTCCCGCAACAAGTGCAGCGTGGGATAAGGCGAACGGTTCGTGGTATTCGACACGTCCGCCGCGTCCGTGCCGGCGAATTGATACTGCGGATGGAAGCTCGCCACTTGCACGATGCCTTGGCAGCCAAGTCCGGCAACTGCGGCTTCCGCCACGCGCAGGAAATACTTGTAATCGAGGAAGTCCGTCAACGTGCGGGGATGGATCAGGAGCGTCGTCTCGATTTCGGCGGGCGGGGTGGCGAGGAGCAGTTGGATTTCCGCGATCAAACTGTCGCGCAACGCCTCGGGACTGTCCGCCTCCGTCACCACGTAACGGATCTGGCGTTTGACCTCCACGGCCTTGGCGAAGGGGCAGAGGTTCAGCCCGATGACCGCGCGGTTCACCCACGCGCGCGTTTCCGCGATGATGATTTCGTGAGCGGTCATGAATGGTTCTGGTCTCGAATGGGTGCGGGCGGTTTTGGGAATGACTTGAAACGATTGTTTTTCAAGCCAACCAAGTCTGGTGTTTGCGGTCTGTCAGCTTATTAGCCTGATATTCTATTCTTAATTTGTTTGTCCGACTTTTGGGAAGCGGCCTTGCGAACATGCGTTTAGCAAAGCCGACGGGCGGATGGCTGTCAAAGCTTATTGCCAAATCGCTTGCTGCTCTGGTCTCGATTATTGGGGTTCGTGAATTAGGGGGACAGCGGTTCAGCGCGAACGGGGCTTGGCATTTATGCCGCTTCGATGTCCAAACGGCAAGCGGGCCGATGGTTTTACGCGTTTCGTGAAATTGAAAGCGGCAGCGGTGTGAACGCCGCGCTCCGTCACCGTATTGCACGAGTCTCAAACAAAAAAGCGCGTCATTGCTGACGCGCCTGTGAAAATGTTCGGAGAAGGAATTTAGTAGCGGTAGTGTTCCGGCTTATATGGGCCTTCAACCGGCACGTTGAGGTAATCGGCCTGCGCCTTGGTCAACTTTGTCAGCATCACGCCGATCTTTTTCCCGGTGCAGGCAGGCGCCGCGCAAGTCATGCTTTGCTTCCGATGCCGGTTTCACTACGCTTGCCGCCATGTCGAAAACGCAGCCCACCGGATCCAAGTCCAACGGTCACGCTTCCGGTCTCAACT
>JANYDP010000025.1 GCA_025363535.1 Verrucomicrobiota bacterium
TTGCCGACGATTTTTCCCGGCAGCCCAGTTTCACCGGCGATGGAGTTGACCACGTCAATCGGGACCACGCCCATTTCCTCGCCCACGCTCATCCACAACCGCGTCTGGCCCGCCGGCGTGGCGCGACTCTCCCTGGGCTTGAAGGCGGGCTTGGCTTCCACCGACTTGGGCGTGACTGATTTCAAAATTTCCGCGTCAGAAAAAGTTTGGGGCGCTTCCGTTTTCGGCTCGGCCGGAGCCTTGATTTCCGGCGGGGCAACCTTGGCCTTCTCCACCGGCTTGGGTTCGGCGACCGGTTTCATATATTTCACTCCCGACGGCACAACCTTGACTGGGGCTGCGGCAGCAACAGCCGGTTTAACAAAGGCGGGTGCGACGGCGGCGGGCTTGGGACGAACCGCTGAACTTTGAATCAAAGGCCGTTCCGTCGGACGGAGAACATTGCCACGCGCAGGCGGACGCTGGTCATTCCGCATGTCCCGCATGTCGCGGCGGGGCGGACGATCATCAAAGCGCGACGGACGCGCGGGACGCTCGTCACGACCGCCATAACCGCCTTCGCGCCGGTCATCGCGCGCAGCGGAACCGTACGGCGGACGCTCTTCATACCGCTGCGGACGTCCGGCGGGCGCTTCCTCGCGCGGCGCGGCTTTCGCAGGCGCTGACTCGCCGGTGGACAATTGATGGATGAGCGCGGAAGCGACGTCGGTGGAGGCGAAACCTTCTTCGAGCAGGCGTTCGATGAGATGATCGTGCTTCTTATATTCACCGCTTTTGAGCGTGGCGCGGAGCTTGTCGAGGAACACGTTTGCGCGGGCATCCTCGACTTCGCCAGCCGTCGGCGGCTTGCCGCGTTGGATGCGCATGTTCGTGTAGCGTTCGATGTTGCGGATCGCGAACACTTCGCGGCCCGAGGCAAACGAGATCGCGCGTCCGCTTTTGCCTTTGCGGCCGGTGCGGCCGATGCGGTGGACGTAGTCTTCACCGTCGTACGGCAAATCGTAGTTGAAAACCACCTCCACGTCGTCCACGTCAATGCCGCGTGCGGCGACATCCGTAGCCACGAGAAATTCCAGGCCGGACTTGCGAAACTTCATCATCACGCGGTCGCGTTGCGCCTGGTTCATGTCGCCGTGCAGGCGGTCGGCAGAATAACCCTGGGCGTTCAGATGATCCACGAGATCGTCCACCATGCGCTTGGTGTTGCAGAAAATAATCCCGAGCTTGAGATCGTGGATGTCAATGAGCCGCGTGAGCAGCTCGACCTTGAAGCGACGGTCCACCTCGTAGTAAAACTGTTCGACGGTCGGCACGGTCATCGCCTTCTGCTCAATGCGGACCTGCTGCGCGTTGCGCGTGTATTTCTCGATCAACTGCTGGATCGGGCGCGGAATCGTCGCGGAAAAAACGACTGTCTGGCGTTCCTTGGGTGTGGCGGTGAGGATCAACTCGATGTCTTCGCGGAAACCCATGTTAAGCATCACGTCCACCTCGTCGAGGATGACCATCTTGAGCGCATCAAACTTGAGCGTGCCGCGCCGCATGTGATCCATGACGCGTCCCGGTGTGCCGATGACGATGTGCGCGCCCTGCCGCAGACCGTAAAGCTGGCGGTCGTAGGATTGGCCGCCGTAGATCGGCAGCGCGTGCAGCCCGCGCTTGAAAGCGCCGAGCTTATGGATTTCTTCCGAGACCTGCACCGCGAGTTCGCGCGTCGGGCACAGGATGAGCACCTGCACGGCGCGTTTGTCCGTCTCCACCTTTTCGATGGCGGGAATTCCGAAGGCGGCGGTCTTGCCCGAACCGGTCTGCGACTGGCCGACGATGTCCTTGCCCGCCAGCAGATGCGGGATGGCCTCGGCTTGAATGGGCGCGGCCTGTTCAAAGCCCATTTTTTCAATCGCTTTCAGCACTTCGGCGGAAAGACCCAGCTCGGAAAATAATTTCGGTGTCATGCAATTTGTGTTCTCGACTCAAACAGATTAACCGAACGACCGTTGCAACGAGAGCTAAATCTTGACGACTCGGATGCTGGCCTTCCCGGCAGCACCGCCTCACTGGGTTGATACCGTCAGCCTCAAAGCGATCGAACCTCGAAACGCCGGCATGGAAATCTTCAGCTCACGTTTCCTCGCCATCTCTGTGCGTCGCTTGATGACCTGGCCGCTCAGGACATCCACAAACTCCACCAGCCACTTTCCCGTGCGTCCTCCGAGCGTCACCGATCGGCCACGCACCCGTCTTTGCGGCCATTGCGGCGGGACGCAACGAACATCCCGAAACCAGCCGATCAACTGATGATCATTGCCCAGCATGGCTCCCATCAATCCCGGGGCTTCGCACACAACCGGTGCGAAGCCCGTGAAATCAATCCCTTTGACAAACGCCGCTGTCGGCACGGCGGCCTGCTCGTAGTGTCGGCACACGTCGGTTTTCTCGAACTGGTCCCAGCCATCCTGCCACCAGAGCATCCGCCCGCTCATTGCCCCCGACACCACCGACGCCCAGATCGCATGGCGGATTCCTACTTCGGCCCCGGGTGCGACATCCAGCGTTCCACGCGGCGCAGCCCAATCCAACCCACATTCGCCGATCAGCACCGGTTTGCGACAGGTCTGCAACCGCTCGCGCACAGATTTAAGAATCAGTTCATCCAGGTTGCCGCCGAATGGATCAGCGGCGTAAGGATGTACGGACACAATCTGAACTGCATCACTCACGAGAAGTTTTGGCCAGACCTTGATTCCGGACTGCGAAACCGTGGTCGGCCGATGTTCGGGGTCGCTGGCTTGGACTATCGCCGCAGCCCGCGTAGCAAATTCGACCGCCCGATCCTCTGTTGCGCCCGTGATGAGATCCACCTCGGAGAAAATCTCCCAGCCGACGATGCATCGGCGGTGCGCCCAATGTTTCACCAGCGTCTCCAGTCGCTTGAACCAAAGTTTTTGGCACTCCGAATCTTCCAGCAACTCACTGGGCCGTTTCGCCGGTCCGCCCAAGATGGCATTGAAAGGATTCCTTTCCCAGAGATGCCAGGTTTCTCCGTGACTGCCGTCATTCCAATCCGACCAGATTCCCAACACTGGCAGCACGGCCAGATTATTTTTCTCCGCCGCATCCAGCACGGCATCCCACATCCGAAGCATGTCCGGATGAATCTCACCCGCCGTTTCCCCGGCGGGGCTGTAGGTGAAATGAATACGAATGAACCGCTCCCCGGCGGCGGCGTGTTGGAAATGTTCCGCGAAGGCCGCGGCGTCAACCCCGACCGGGTTGCGCCCCAGAACAAAGGCCGGCGTGCCGTCCGCCCGAAAATATCGCTCTCCCTTGCGAAGCTCAAACACCGGTGCGTTCGTAGAAACCGGAGCCGCTTGGAGCGCGAACAGCGGCCAGGCTGCAAGCGCCGACAGGACTGCCAATACTGCGTCCAGCGCAGCCCTGTGCTTCACCCGGCCAGGGATTTTCTTTCCGCCCTGGCACTGCCGGTGGATCGACGGCCAGAGTTTGGAGCGATGAATAAAAACACCTGAAGGCCGGAGCGGCTGTGTGCTTGTCATATAAATAAAATATGCGATTTACACTAGGCGGCCAGTTCGTTAAATCATAGGCGCAATCAAACAACTGTTTTCAACCGCAGACGGGTGCATGAATAATCCCGCCGGTGAAGCAGTCAGTTAAAGCAAAAAATGAAAAACATTCCCCTCCAGCCAAAGCTCAGTCGTCGTCAGTTCCTCGCCCGGACCGGCGCAGCGCTGGTGCTACCCACCATCATTCCCGGCAGCGCGCTCGGACTGGACGGCCAGCCCGCCCCGTCCAATCGCGTCACGCTTGGCGTTGTCGGCTGGGGCATGCAGGGGCCAGGCAACACGCGGGCGTTGCTGGATTTGCCGGATTGCCAAGTCGTCGCGGCGTGCGATCTGGACAAGAATCATTTGCAGAGCGCAGTTGAAACCATCAACGAGCATTATCAAAATCAGGACTGCAAAGCCTACCACGACTACCGTGAACTTATGGCCCGGACGGACATTGACGCCGTGATGATCGCGGTGCCGGATCACTGGCATGAACTCGTCGCCGTCGAAGCGCTCAAAAATAAAAAGGATGTTTACGGCGAAAAGCCTTTGGCGAAAACCATCGCCGAACAGCAGGCGATTGTGAAGGCCGTGCAAAAGCACAAGCGCATCTGGCAGACCGGCTCGTGGCAGCGGTCGGTCGCCAATTTCCACAAGGGCGCGGAGATCGTCCGCAACGGACTCATCGGCAAAGTCACGCACGTCGAAGTCGGCCTGCCGTCGGGCCATAATGATTTCGCCAAGACCAAACAATTCATGACCGCGTCCGAGCCGCCGCCGGAACTGGATTACGAAACGTGGATCGGGCCGTCCAGGATGGAGCCTTACATCAAGGGCCGCGTTCACATGAACTGGCGCTGGAATTACAACACCGGCGGCGGGCAGTTGCTCGACTGGATCGGGCATCATTGCGACATCGCGCATTGGGGCATGGACTGTGATCTCTCTGGCCCGTCAGAGATCGAAGGCCACGGAGATTTCCCTGACAAAGATGCGGCGTGGAACACCTGCACGCGGTATCGGATCGAGTTGAAATATCCCAACGACGTCACCATGACCATCGCGGGTGGCCATCCCGACATCAAGATGGGCACAAACTGGATCGGCCCCGACGGCTGGGTGCATGTGGATCGCGGCGTGTTTGAAGGCTCCAAGCCGGAGTGGAATGATTACAAGGTTCTGCCCGAGGAACTCCGCAAGGTGAAGCTCTACAAGTCTTCCAACCATCAACGCAACTTCATTGACTGCGTCAAATCGCGCCAGCCCACCATCACGCCCGTCGAGACCGCGCATCACTCGGCGATTCCCGGCCACCTCGGTCTGATCTCGATGCTCGTCGGCCGCAAGCTCAAGTGGGATGTGAAACGCGAACACATTTTGCACGATGCCGACGCAACCAAGCTGTTGTCCCGCGCCTATCGCGCCCCGTGGAAAATGGCCTGAAAAAACTTCCGCACCCGAACATCGCTCATGGAAAAAACCGACAATCCCGCCGGGCCAAACGAATTCAATCGCCGCGAGTTCATCCAGAATGCCGCGTCCTTCAGCGCCTTGATGGCATTCATGGGCGGCGTGCCGCTCCACGCCGAGGAGACCACCAACGCGCCGGCCTCGGACGAAACGCATTACAGCACCGTGAGCGCGCCGGTGAATTGTGCGGTCATCGGCTGCGGCTCGCACGGACGCGAGATTCTGTCCACCCTCTCGCGTCTGCCCAACGCGCCGGTCGTGGCGATCTGTGACAGTTACCCTGCGGCGTTTAAGCGCGTCAAAGAATCCGCGTCGAACGCCGAGACGTTCACGGATTACCACAAGCTGCTGGAGAAAAAAGAAGTCCAGGCCGTGATCGTGGCGACGCCATCACATCAGCACCGCGAGATCGTAGAAGCCGCGCTGGCCGCAGGCAAACACGTCTATTGCGAAGCCCCGCTCGCCACCACGGTGGAAGACGCCCGGGCGATTGCGCTCGCTGCGAAAAAAGCGATCAAGTTGAACTTTCAGTCCGGCCTGCAAATGCGCGCCGATCCGCAACGACATTTTCTCCTGCCCTTCATCCGCAGCGGTGCTACCGGCAAGAACACGATGGCGCGCTCGCAGTGGCACAAGAAACAAAGCTGGCATCGCACCGCGCCCACGCCCGAACGCGAGGCCGCGCTCAACTGGCATCTCAACGCCGCCACCTCGCCGGGCCTCATGGGCGAACTGGTCATCCATCAGCTCGACATGATCTGCTGGCTGCTCAACGCGCGGCCCGCTGCGGTTTCCGGCTGGGGTTCGACGTTGCTGTGGAAGGACGGACGCACCGTGGCGGACACGATCCAGGCGCTGTTTGAATTTCCCGACGGCGTGAATTATTCCGCCGACGCCTCGCTCGCCAACTCCTTTGACGCTGCGTACGAAATATTATCCGGTTCCGATTCCGCGGTGATGCTGCGTTCCACACCCGAGGACGGCAGCAAGGCGTGGCTGTTCAAGGAAGTGGATTCGCCGCTGTTGGGCTGGGAAGTCTATGCACGCAAGGAGCAGTTTTATCAGGAGACCGGCATCACGCTCATGGCTGGCGCAAGCAAGCTCCAGAAAAAATTGAAGGCCGGCGAACCACCGCCGCCTGCCGTCACGTCGTTGCAACACGCGCTGACCGCCTTCATCACCAACTCCGGGATGATTGAAACGCAGGTCAAAAATTACGTCACCAATTACGGCGACGATGATGCGGATGCCTTACGGGAATTCATCACCGGGCCGACGATCACCAAGGCGCGCGTTTCAACGGCAGGCTGGCAGGAAGGACTGGACGCCACCGTGCTGGCCTTGAAAGCCAACGAAGCCATCATCAAAGGCCAAGGCCATCGCGTCAACCTCGACAAACAATTGTTCGAGTTGTGAAAATAATTTGAAGGCGAACCAACCGCCTTCGTCCAAACTGGAAATTAATCATGTTCATGAAATTAACAACAAATCGAATCCTCCTCGCGCTTGCTGCGACTTCACTGCTCACGTTGACCGCCACCGCCGCCGACACTGTTCGTTACAACAGCCGCCCGAGCAAGGTCAACATTGCCGGCACTTCCACGGCACATGACTGGGTGATGGACGGCCAGATCATCGGCGGCTTCATGGAGGTTCCCAAAAATGTCGAGTTCGATCAGAGCAAGACCTCACTGCCTGGCGCGACCGGCGGCAAACTCGCCGCGCATGTCGAAGTGACGATTCCCGTAACCTCGATGAACGGCAGTTGGCACGGCATGGACGAACCGATGCAGGATGCGATGAACGCCAAGGAACATCCCACCATCCGGTTTCATCTGCTCGAATTGACTTGCAAAGAACCGCACGCCGCCGGGTCGCCGTTCCAGTTTGACGCCAAAGGCGAACTTTCGCTCCACGGCGTAACAAATGTAATAATGATGCCCGTCAGCATCGAAACCGTGGACGCGAACAAGCTCAAGGTCGTTGGCAAAACTCCGCTCAAGATGACTGATTTCAAAATCCAGCCACCCGTGAAGCTCGGCGTCTTCCGCACCGGCGACGAGGTGACGATCAGTTTTGAATGGCTGGTCGCGCGCCCGAAAAATCCGACACCGCAGTGATCGCCAAACGATTTAAGAAAACAACTCGCATGAAGAAAATCATCCTGTCCCTGGTCGCCCTGACCGTTCTCGCCGCCGCAACTTTGCCAGCCGAGGAACTCGTTCCGTTGAAACCCAAGCTCCCCGCTCCCGCCTTCATCGGTACCCCGAAGGACATCCCCGCCGGCTCCAACATCGAGCCGCCCTCGACCAAACCCCGTCCGCCATAGATGATTCCTGCCGATGCGAAAAACCTCGCGCCGCAAAGCAAAGTTTCCTGCACCGACAGCAACGTCACCGCCGCCAACCTCGCCAAACTCACGGACGGCGACAAGGAAGCCTTCGACACCAGCATCGTGCTGTTGAAAAAAGGCGTGCAGTACGTCCAGTTCGATCTCGGCAGTGCGCAGGAAATTTTCGCGCTCGTCGTCTGGCACTCGCACGACACGGCGAAGATTTTCAAGAACGTAATCGTGCAGGTGGCGGACAACGCCGAGTTCACCGAGAACCTCCGCACGCTGTTCAACAACGATCTGGAAAACACCTCCGGTCGCGGCGTGGGCACTGACCGCCAGTATTTTGAAAATTACGAAGGCCGGACGTTTGACGCCAAGGGTGCCAAGGCCCGCTATGTCCGGCTGTATTCCAAAGGCAGCACCGACGGCGCGTTCAACGAATACACCGAGGTGGAAATTTACGCGCGGCCGGCGAAGTAACGCAACTCTGCGGCCGCCAATGACTGCGCTTGTAACACTGGCTGAAACCTGCGTAACTGGAGTTCAACAATAACCAGGAGTTCATCATGGCCAAAGGCAATCGCAGTCAGAAAAAAGAAATCAAGAAACCGAAAAAGGAAAAGCCGAAGGCGGCACCCGCGACCTCCCGGCGGGGCACTTGACGGGACGCCCGTCCCTCCCTGACCTCCGGCAAACTCCGTTGCGCGGCGCGGGCAACCCTGTTTCAATTCAGCATCATCATCGGCGGCGGGCGGCGCGTCCGTGACGCTGTTCGATGCCAAACCATCGGTAGGCCGGAAATTTCTCGTCGCCGGTCGCGGCGGTCTAAACTTCACCCACGCTGAACCCCGCGAACGCTTTGCCGTGCGCTACACCGGACCGGAACAACCAGAGGGTTTGTGGCGGTGTTCCTCGCGGAATTTGATACCGAGGCGTTGCGACAATGGGCGGCCGAACTCGGAGTAGAAACCTTTGCCGCGACGAGCGGCCGTGTTTACCCGCGCGAACTCAAGGCTGCGCCGCTGCTACGACGCTGGGTGCATCGGCTGCGGGCAGCCGGGGTGAAGTTCGCGTTGCGCCACCGTTGGACGGGCCTCCGGCCGGGCGCGCTGTCGCTTGTGCGACGCAACATTTGCCATCCTGAAAAATCTGCCAGGACACGGGCCATTCACCTCCGCTGAATCGCTTGCCACTGCGGTGAAAGGCTGCGTGCTGAAACTCGCCGGACCGCGTCCGCTGGCCGAGGCGATTTCCTCCGCCGGTGGCGTGCGTTGGAGTGAACTGGATTCCGCGCTCATGGTGCGCCGGCTGCCGGGAATTTTTGTCACCGGTGAAATGATTGACTGGGACGCCCCGACCGGCGGCTACCTGATGCAAGGTTGCTTTGCGACGGGCACGCGCATCGCCCGCAGTGCGCTGGAACGGCTGCCCGCTTCGATGCGGACATAAAATAGGCGCGAATGCTGATGAAGCAATCCGCGCCTGTGGAGAACCGACGATCAAAACCTGACTAAGGTTTCTTCACTGACTGCGCTCCCGCGTCCAGGCCCAGTGCCCACTTGATGCCGCCCAGAACATGCGCTTGATAGGCGGTGCTGATCTCGACGGAATTCTTGCGATCCTTGATCGCCGGGTCGGTGTCCCACACATCTTCACGATGGCCGAGCGAGGTGTAGAAAACCTTGCCACTGCCATACTGCTTCGTCCACGCGACGCCGAAGTGTCCGTCGGCATTGCTTTCGGGATGTTTGTCGAGAATGAGCAGGTCATGAACTTTCGTCGGATCGTAGTTCTTGAACTGATAAATTTCCTCCTGCTGGATCGTCCACGACTTGCCGAGATGCGCGGTGGCGGGATTTTTCGTATCCTGGTTCAGACATTCCACGCCCACCTGTTTGCCATGATGAGCGAACTCGCCGCCCAACATTTCGGCAAACTCAGGCCAGCCGTGAAAAGTGTCAGCGGCGGCGTGGATGCCGATGAAGGCGTGCCCGGCCTTGATCCAGTCGAGAAATCCCTGCTGGTCGGGAATCGGCAGATTGCCCGTGGTGCTGAGGAACAGCACGCCATCGTAGTTTTTCAAATTCTCCGGCGAGAGTTTTTGCAACACCGACTTCAACTGGTCGTTCCACGCGGCCTCGGCGGTGTCCGGCTCCAATTTTTTGGGAAATCCCGTTGGCGCATGACCGGGTGGTTGCTGGACAAAATCCACCGTGAACGCGCCGCTGTCCTTCGCCAGTTGCGCGAGAATTTTTTCGCCGGTCTCGATGGAGCTGTGGCGGAACCCGGTCGTGGTGGAGACGACGAGCAGTTTTTTCGGGGCGGCCTGCAAGACGGTCGCCGTCAGCACGACCGCGCCGAGAGTAAGAAGTTTTTTCATTTTGAATTCGCCTTCAAGGTTCGTTGACCACGGGCACCGGGCGCACCCAGATGTTGCGGAAGGAAACGGAGTTGTTGTGATACTGCAACGCGATGGGACCCGTCGGACCGTGCGGCGAGTATTTTCCGGGCGACTTCCAGTTGGTCGCGCCCCGAAACGCCTGATGGTTCTGCGTCACAACACCGTTGTGAAACACGGTCACGTACGCCGGCGATGTGACTTCCCCCTTCTCACCAAAGTGCGGCACGTTGAAAATGATGTCGTAGGTCTGCCACTCGCCGGGCGGGCGGCAGGCGTTGGCAAGCGCGGGGTGCTGGCCGTAAATCCCGCCGGTCGCGCCGTCGGCGTAGGTTTTGTTGATGTAGCAATCGAGGACTTGGATTTCATACAGCCCCATGAAATAAATGCCGCTGTTGCCGCGGCCCTGCCCGCTTTCTTTGGGCGGCGTGGGTTCGCGAAATTCAAGATGAAGTTGAATGTCGCCAAACTGATTCGTCGTCACGATGTCGCTCTTGGCCGAAACCATCACACCGTCCTCAACCTTCCAGGGCGCAGGCTTGCCGTCCTTGTCACGCCACTGCGACAAGCCGCTGCCATCAAACAACACCAAGGCATCGCTCGGCGGTGGCGTGAGCTGGCTGAAGTTGCCGGGCGTGACGATGGGCGGCTGCGGGCGGGCAGGATCGTGAACATGCCATTTGCCATCGGGCTGCAGCGGCGTGTCTTGAAAACCCGCGACGCCGTTGATGACGACTTCAATGTTGCCCGGCTTGGGCGCGGGCGGCGGGGTTGGCGTTTGGGCGCGGGCAGCAACGGCGGCCAGCAAGGTTAGGACGATCAGGCAGTTTTTCATTTTCTTTTAGTTTTAGATTTTGACGAACTTCGTCCACTTCGCATTCGACCTGGCGGACTTCACGGCGGTTTCGAGAAAGGCCATGCCGATCACGCCGTCGTCCACTGTGGGGAAATCATTTTTGTCCATGCGCTTGCCCTCGATGCGCGCGCGGATGGCCGCGACGGCTTCAAGATAAATATTCGCAAACGCCTCGATGAACGCCTCGGGATGGCCGAACGGCAGGCGCGTGAATTTCTTCGCCACGTCGCTGACGTAGCCATTGCCGCGACGCAGGATGCGCGCGGGTTCGTTCTTCGGCACGAACTTCAATTCATTCGGATGCTCCTGCTGCCACGCGAGCGAACCTTGCGTGCCATAGACGCGGATGTTGAGATTGTTTTCCTCGCCGCAGGAAATCTGCGAGCAATGCAGCACGCCCTTCGCGCCGCCCTTGTAGCGCAGCAGCAAGTTCGCGTCGTCTTCCAGCTTGCGACCCGGAATAAACGAGGTGAACTCCGCGCAAAGCGAATCAATCTCCAGCCCGGTGATGTAGCGACCGAGATTTTCCGCGTGCGTACCGATGTCGCCGAGGCAGCAGCTCGCGCCGGCCTTCTTGGGATCGCTGCGCCAGGCGGCTTGTTTTTGTCCGTCGGCTTCAATGTTGTCGAGCAGCCAGCCTTGCGGATACTCGGCGACGACTTTCAAAATCTTGCCGAGCTTGCCGGAGCGGACGAGTTCGCGCGCTTCCTTCACCATCGGATAACCGGTGTAATTGTGCGTGAGCGCAAAAACTTTTCCTGACTTGCGCACCGTTGCCCGCAAGGCCTTTGCTTCCTTCAACGTGAGCGTCATCGGCTTGTCGCAGACGACGTGAAAGCCGGCTTTCAAAAATGTGGTGGCGACCGGCGCGTGCAGAAAGTTGGGCGTGACGATGGAGACAAAATCAATCCGTTCATCCGCCGGCAACGCCGCTTCAGCTTTGGCCATCGCTTCGTAACTGGGATAGACTCGTTTGGGATTCAGGAAAAGTTGTTCGCCGGTCGTCTGCGAATTTTTGGCGTCGGAGGAAAACGCCCCGGCAACGAGTTCGATTTGTCCATCGAGATTGGCGGCCATGCGGTGCACCGCTCCGATGAAAGCGTTCTGGCCGCCACCGACCATTCCATACCGAAGTTTGCGTTGGGCTGGCATAATTTTGTTTTTGGGACGGCGCAATTTATGCAAATGCATTTCCGCAGACAAGGACTGAATCGCCGGTGCGGCGCTGACGATTCCACTTTCCACCACCGGATTGATATGTTACGAAGCAGTCCATTATGAGCGAAACGACTGGCCCGGCGCTGACCCTGCAGGAGCTTCCTGAACTGCGCCGCAAAACTGAATCCGTCTCCCGTTACTTGCGCGAGCAAGTCACCGCCCACCTGGAAACCCTGCGTCCGCTCTTCGCCCCGAACCGGCTGCTCGGCAAACACGCCGGCGGCAAAGTCGAGGTGGCCGGGGCCGAACGCGCGCTGGCGGAGTTGCAGCAGGCCTACAAACCGTTCGCCCGAAAACCCTACGACCTGCCGGAAACGTTCGACGTGAGCTGGCTCGGACTCGTGGGCACCGCGCTGGAGTTGCATCCCTGGGAATACATCCAGACCGTGCAGGGAAAGCCGGTGGTCATCACCTCCCCGGTGCGCTGGGTGGTGAACTACCGCAGCAGCTACACTCTGGCGCAGATAAAGGCTTCGTTGGAAGGCAAGCAGACGATCCTCCCGGAAAACTTGCGGCAGTTTGCCGTCAACACACTGCTGCTGCAAATCGTGCTGAACCGCAATCCGGGCATCACGAAATTATTCCAGGACTTGCGCTTCGAGTTGAAGATCGAAACACCGCCGGACTTCAAAGGACTGCCCCTCATTACCATCACCTCCGGCCTCACGTCATTCCGGCCGGCGGATGATCTGATCGCGGCGGCGATTGCGTTCTCGGGCGTGTCGGCGTTCATCGAACTGCTGGATCTGGCCGCGCTCCGGCAGACGGTGGATCCCGCGCAGGCCCGGCTGGATGCCTTGCTGAAATAATTTTTGTGGCTGCCCGCGCGGCCAGCGGTGTCAGAATCGTCGTCGGGAAATGTTGTTGATCCAACCGGTCATTCACGGAGTGCATTATGAAAATGGAATTCACTTTTGGCGAAGGGCGTCCGACAGAACCGCCCACTCCGGAAACGCCCTTCCGCATTCTGGTGCTGGGCGATCTGGACGGCCGCACCAGCCGCAACCTGATGCAGCCTTGGTCGGATCGGCGGCCCGTGCGGGTGGACGTGGACAACTTCGAGGCATTTCTAGAGCGGTTGCGCGCCGAAGTGCAACTTGGCGGCACCGTCCCTGCCCCGACCCGCATCGCCGTCAGCGAACTGGATGATTTCCACCCCGACCATTTGTTTGCGCACCTGGAGTTGTTCACGGCCTTGCGAAAGACGCGCACGCAGTTGCTGAATCCCACCACCTTCGAGGCAGCGGCAGCGGAAGTCCGGGCCTGGGCGGAAAGCAATCTCCCCGCTGCGACGACGGTTGCAACCGCAGTCAAACCCTCATCGGCTGGCCGCGAATCTGATGCGGGCACCATCGAACGACTACTCGGTCACGCTCCCACGTCACCACCGCCAACCAGCAATGTGGCTGACGAGTTGATCCGGAAAATTGTCGCGCCGCACATCATAGCCGCGCCTGCCGCCGACCAACCGACGCTGCTGGCCGCAGTGGATGCGGCGGCGGGGGAATTGATGCGCGGCGTCTTGCATGATCCGGCATTCCAAGCGCTGGAATCCACCTGGCGCGGGATTGACTTTCTGCTGCGCCGAATCGAAACCAATGAAACGCTGGAAATTTTTCTACTGAACATCTCGCGCACTGAGTTGGCGGCGGATCTGGCCTCCGAAAATTTGCAGAGCAGCGGCCTGTTTAGAATCCTGGTTGAATCCACGGTGCAATCTCCCGGCGCAGAACCGTGGTCGCTGGCACTCGGCCTCTACAACTTCGAGCCGACGCGGGAAGACGCCGAGTTGCTCGGGCGGATGGCGAAGCTGGCGCAGGCGACCGGAGCGCCGTTCGTGGCGGCAGCCGGTGCCGCGCTCGTGCAAACCGCGCTCCAGAATCCTGAGCAACTTGAAGCCAGCAAAGAATGGATGACGTTGCGAACTTCTGCCGCCGCTGCGGCTTTGGGGTTGGTGGGTCCGCGCTTCCTGTTGCGACTGCCCTACGGAAAATCCACCGATCCGATCACGGCCTTTGACTTCACCGAGTTCAGCAACCCGCCGAAAACGGAGACTTATCTTTGGGGAAATGCCGCTTTGGCCGTGGGCACCTTGCTGGGGCAGATGTTCACTGAGTCCGGCTGGGAAATGAATCCAGCCGACGGCTCAAAACTGGACGGACTGCCGGTGCATTCGTGGAAAGACGGCACGGAAACGCGCATGACTCCGTGCGCCGAAATCTGGCTCAAGGACGCCCAGGCGGAACGATTGATTGAACATGGGATCATGCCGTTCCAATCTATCCAAGGCCGCGATGCGATTCGCTTGGCGCGCGTTCAGTCCGTTCAAAGTCGGGCCTCGACGCTGACGGGGCGGTGGAGAATTTGAGCGCAAAACTTGACAGGCATTGTAAATTGCGGGTGACTTAAACCCCTACTTCAAAGGTGATGGCTGGCATTGCAATTACAGGAACTGGCGCGGTTACTCCGGTCGGGCTTTCCGCCCCGGCCAGCGCCTCCGCTTTTCGCGCCAGCATTGCCCGGCTCGGCAGCCTTCAAGCCCAGGAAGAACAAGGACCAGAGGGAACTGTGCGACCACAAACGGGAGGCCGGGTGCCGCTGGAATGGTTCGATGGCGGCCCACGACTGGAAGAATGGCCGGGACACGAACGGTTCGAGGTTCCCCTGCCCGCCCCGGAACATCTGCTGATCGAAAATGGCACAGAACGCTTGGTGCGACTGGCGGTGCCCGCAGCCGTGGAGAGCTGGCAGCAAGCGGTCGGTTCAAGAATGCCGCCACGAGATTGGGGTTTATTTCTCGGGCTTTCGACGGAGGAAGATGCGAGCGCGGAGCTACACCTCATCGAAAATTTGAAGGGCGCAATGAGCGGATTCCAACCGGCATTGACTGAAGTGGTGGCGGATGGACGCGCCGCCGGACTGTCAGCCTTGCACCGAGCGACAGCGGCCATCGCCAGCGGACGGATTGCCGGAGCTTTGGTCGGAGCTGTGGACTCGCTGGTGCGGCCCGCGACCTATGACCGGCTCGTGGCGGCGGGTATGGTGAAAAGTCAGGTGAATGATCGCGGCATCCTGCCCGGCGAGGCGGCGGCATTTTTGGTCCTCGAAAAACAACCACTGAATGGCCAAAGGCTGGCCATGATTCAGAGCAGTTCCATTGCGGACGAGCCGACGGCGGGCACGGACAAGCCCAATCAAGCTCAAGGTCTGACGACTGCCCTCCGCGCCCTGCGCACTTCAGTTTCCATGACCGAGCTACCATTGTTCATCTGCGATTTGAACGGCGACCGTTACCGGGCATTGGAGTGGGGCATGGCGCTTACCCGGGTGTTCGGCAATCTGCATGAGAAACCCGACGCACCCACCAGCGGAGAATTCTGGCACCCCGCCGATTGCATCGGCGACACTGGTGCTGCCAGTGGTCTCTTGAATTGTATTTGGGCCGTGGAGTCATTGCGCAAAGGCTATGCCCTGGTCAATCAGGTGCTGGTGTGGGGAGCCTCGGAAAACCGTTTGCGCGCGGCGGTCATGCTTTCAAACTCAAATTGAATTATGCCAGCCACGGTTAATGTCAATAATCTCACGGTCGTACACGCCGCCAGCAGCGGCATGGCCATGTCCTTCCCGGACGTGTGCAAGACGCCCACGCCAGCCGGCCCGATCCCGATCCCCTATCCCAACATCGCGCAGTCAGCGGACACCGCCGACGGTTCCTCCACGGTGAAGATTGATGGAAACCCGATCATGTTGAAAAGTTCTAATTTCAAGATGAGTTCGGGCGATGAAGCGGGCAGCGCGATGGGGGTAGTTTCCAGCAAGATCAAAGGCAAGGCGCTTCCCATTAACGCGTCCTTTGACGTGAAAGTGGATGGAAAAAATGTTTTCCGGCTGACCGACCCGATGCAGACAAATGCGGGAAGCGGCAACGCGATGAACCCGGCCGAAGTGCAAGGCCCGTTACCGCCGGGTTTTCTCAGCTCGGAAGAGTGCGAGAAGGTGAAGGAGAAAAAAGACGAGCAAGGCAAGGAGATCGCCAAAAAAAATTCCGGCATGGATCCGGATCATTTTTCCGCCATCGAAAACATCGCCAAAGAGATGAAGGTGGTTTTCTATTTTCGCCAAACCAATCCGCTTTGCCTTCCGTGGATCAAAGCGAAACACCAGCCCAAGCCCCACAAGGTTTTCAAAGCAAACACCATCAAGGCCGGCGCCCCGGTCAACGAGGTGCAGTTCTGGCTGACGGATTTTAGAAACAAGCAGTTGCTGAAACTGCATTTTGAAGGCGGCCTTTCCGCCGAAGCAGCGGCGGTGGCGGTCAAGGCGGAAATCAACGACTACGCACCGCTGATTGCGAGCAACATCGCTTACCATACGGACGGCAATCAATTCAAAGGCGTGGTGGGTGAACCCGTGATCAAAGACACGTCCCGCAAACCGCTGAAGTACGTGAAGGTCGGCGCGCAAGCCAGCGGCAATGACTATTCCGATAAATGGATCACCGGCGATTACGACCTGTTCCAAATTCTGCACGCCGTCGCGGGTTGCCAGGAGGTGGATCAAAACCATGAATCGTTCAGCCGGATCAAGGTGGCCGTCAACAAAGCCTGCGAATGGGACGCGATCCAACACGGCCCGCAGGCACAGTGGGTTCCCAACGACCACGAAAAAGCGGAGGGCGCGCCGGACATGAGCTTCCCAGTGGAATTAAAAAAAGCCCTTGTGACCAACAACCCACACGCCGTCATTCCGATCCCCAACCGCAGCGCCATGAACGTCGTGGACAAGGAAGTGACCGTCATTTCCCCCGCCGGCGTCGTCTTTCTTGAGAAGCCCGAAGACACGCTTGTGGCGCTCAAATGCCGCGAGTGCGAAAAATAAACTTTTCCCGCCATGTCCAACCTCACCACCTCTGATCGAGCCGCGCTCCTGCACAAAGCATGGGAACTCGAAAGTAAACTGTATCCGGCTGATCGCAAACAGATGCCGGAAGGCCGGGCCGCCGCAACACTGCGAGAAGCCTACTACCTGACGCTGGGAGAGTATGTCGACCGGCTTCCACGGATCGTGATGAGCGTGTGTCCGCACACCGGCCAGCCGTTGAAAAAATCCTTTGATCGCTGGGGCGTGGACGGCCCGTGGTGGCACAAGGATCGGGAAGTTAAAATTGAAGAACCCAAGCCGCCGGCAACTTTCAAAGTCCTTCAAGGAGCGCTCGCCTTGCACAAACGCGTCCCCTTGGAAGCGCGCGCGCCCGTCATTCCCGGCCCGGAAGTTCCCTTCGTCATTCCGCGCCTGCTGCAACTGCCGGGGATGGTCGCCGTTGTTTCGCGGCTCCAACTTGAAACCGGCGACATCGCCTACCCCGTCGGTTATTTTTCAACCGCTGAGATTCCACATCCCCGCCTGCACCAGTTCTGGCTGAAAGATGATTACTGGTTCAATCTGGAGAATGGCAAGTCAGCCTGGCTGATTGCAAATGATGTTTGGGATTTTGACCTCGCACCGTGGGTCCGCAGCGGCAAGCTGCGCTGGACCGAGGGCGAAGGTGAAGCGATGCGCGTCGTAGACGGTCTTAAAACAGAATCGTGCCCCTTCCTTGACCTGCCCGGAGATCGCCTGCCGCAAAGCCTCGGGTTTGGAAAAAGGGAGCTGCTTGATCTTCCCGACGGAACACCGGTCAATCCATTCGAATGACAAAATCTCGCTTTGTCAGCCGGGATAAAATCATCCGCGCCGTTACCCCAAACGCCACTCCACCTCGGTAAGTTGCGGCAAACGGCGGTGAATGTTGAAATCACCTTTCCACAGAAGAGAAACTTTCATCGCGTTCGTATCCAGCAGAACGGTGTTTAGGTTCAGAGCAATTGGAATCCGGCTTCCCGCAACCACAGCCTGAGCAACGGGCTTTAACCCGGGCAAATTAAAACTGAACCGCCCGCGTTGAGTGAATCCCAGTGCGTCCACCAGTTCATTGCCCGCCAGATAACCTGCCGCCGTCAAACCCGGCTGGGCCGCGTTATGAAAGCGATCATCAAAATCCGGCGGCAGCAACGGCATTTTTTCTTCGATCCATTTCTGGTCGTAAGTGCCGGCATACTTCAAGCGAGGATGCCAGTCGCGGCCAAGGAAACCGAATCCCTGCGGCACAAGATTGTCGCCCGGCTGACGCAGGAGGTTCTCCGGATCTTCGATGTTTGGCAGCAATGCGTCGGCAAAATCCAGTTGCGACTTTTTCGTGCGATACCCCCGCCCCACCGGGTTGCGCGGCTCCTGCCCATGATCCTTGGGATCTTTTGCGGAAATATCCTTGCCGCCATAGGCATTTTCAAACGTCAGCGGGATGCGCTCAAACGGTAACGGCTTGGAAATCGAGAGGCCGAGCAACCCTTTCTTCCAACGCCGTTCACCAAACACCCATACACGTTTGAGGAGCGGCCCGACCCGCAGCGCAACACCCATTTCGGTGG
The DNA here is from genome assembly GCA_025363535.1 of Verrucomicrobiota bacterium. Lineage (GTDB taxonomy): Bacteria > Verrucomicrobiota > Verrucomicrobiia > Limisphaerales > CAIQOK01 > CAIQOK01. Next base: position 18,317 of record JANYDP010000025.1, read on the forward strand.
TTCGTCCGGGATCGGGTGCCACGGCGCTGCCCACCAGGACCACATCGGTGGCGGGTTTGGCCGGCCCCAACTCCGCCTCATAGCGGATGCTGCTCGTTCCAGGTTCCCCATGAAATTCGTCCGTCGGACGAATTGAATCCTGTTTCTTCGCCAGTTCCAACCGACCGTCTTCCGTGATGGCATACGTCGCCTTTAACACCACGGTTAATCGTTCGGCGGCTTGCTTGTCGAGTAGCACGAGCCAAGCGTGGGTAAATGGAGTGTGGTTCTCGAATCTCATCGGATCATTCACCAGGCAAAGCTTCGTCGGTCAGCAGGTCGGCAAAAAAACCATCCGGCACCTCGCGGCTCAGCCAGGCCAATTCACCTGTGTTGGCCGTCACCGCTCGCCGCCAAACCCAAGCCATTGGCTCCTCCGTAGAAATTCCCAACCAAGGAAACGGCTGGCCATGGAGAAATCGTTTCGCCAGATCAACCTGTTTCCGAACCTGCTGCCAGTGAAACCGCGCCGAAGAAATGCCCGTGGGCAATGGTTGCTCAGGATTGGGTTTGGGAATTTTCCCCGCCAGTGATTCAAACACGCCCATCGCCACCAAGGCCAGGTCGGCGTCCTCGCCCTCCATGATTTCCAACAATGCCTCGGCACATTGAGGCCGACCCAGATCGCGCAAAGCCAGCAGCGCCGCCGGAGCCACCGTTTTTTGCCGCACCAAGGACAGAAGCGCGGTGGCATCATTACCATTACCCACCAAGCCAATCACTCGCAATGCAAAGGCATCCGGTTGCAACGACGAGGCCATTTGGCGGCCGCGTTCCAGCGCGGCACGGGGATCTTGGCGCAGCAAACTCCACAAGGCGGTTCGCCTAACAGTCACATTTTCATCTTCCAACAATCTGGCGATAAGTGATGGATACACCGCGTGGCGAGCCACCGCCCGCCGCACCCCCGGCTCGGGCACCTCAGCCAGCTTGGCAGCGGTCGCGGATGGAAGCATCCCATGCCAGCCCAAGGCATCCGTTGCCACTTCACGCAAACCAGTGGGTAAAGATTCCAAGCTGGGATCGCGAATCAGCCGCGTAATAAACTCAGGCGGGAGCTTGCGAAAAGTTTCTTTCCACGCGCCCAACAATTCAGGTGGCGTATTCTGCAACTGCTCAAAGAGGCTGGCAACGTCGGGTTGGCTCATTTCCATCCAAACCCAGGCGGCGGCATGAACAACCCACGGATCGTCCGCCACCAACTTTTCCCGAACCATGCTGATACTGGCCGGCCCACCAACCCTCAACCCATCGAAGTGCGCTTCAATCCGCCCAGCGTGACTCCGCAGGCGACGCAATGGAACTTCGGGTGAGAACAACAGCTTGCGCCATTGGATGGCGAGATGGGCAACCTCTTCAAGATGCTCGTGCAAAACATCCGCCACCGCCGGCCGGCCCGGGACGGTTGTTTCAAGGATGATTTTTTTGTCCGCCAAAGCTGAGGGCATCGGAGTTAGTTGATTTCGACAGTGGCACCTTTGACTTTGATCGGCCCCCGGGAACTGGTGACCACATGGGTGCCTTTCAAAATAACCCGGCCGCTCTGGCGCAAAATCAAGCTGGCGTTGCCACAGCGCAGTTCAATCTCCCGTTCAGCAGACAGGCGGAGCGTTTCACCATCCATCCGAACCTCAAGCTGGCCCGGAACCGCATCACGCGCTGCTGATGAAACCCGCTCCCGCACCAGACCGATCAACACCAAAAGAGCTGGCTCATCATTGGTGCGAACCACCAGGGCGCGTTGCCGGTTGCGCGCAGCCGGAATGAGCACGCCATCAGAAATGGCCATGCCGATGGATACCGGCAAGGGCGACTCACCTCCCGGCTCTGGCACGAACAAGACCCGGCCCTCGTCATCAATGCCATGCAGGTGTCCAGTAATGACCTGGGCTGATTGCGGCTTCGCTGCGCCCACCGGAGCGGCGAGCATCTGGTGCAACAGATCCGTCGCGTCCGTTTCCGGGAGGGCGACCGGCGCAGCCAGATGCACCTCCAGTGTGGAGGCAGTTGCAGGTGATAACTTGGTCTTCATCGCGAATTCCAGCCTGGCGGCCGGTCAAAAAATTATTCTCCAAAATTTCCGGCGGGTTGGACAGAATAAGTGCAATCCATGCGCTTAGTTATGGGTGACTTTGGAGCCTTTCACAATCACATCGCTGGAAGCCTTGACCTGAATCTTGCCTGACCCTTCGATGCTGATGTCCTTTCCCTTGATCGTGATGGTGCCATCTTTTTTCATGGTAATGCTGGCACTGCCGGTCTTCAACGTGATCTCATCGCCAGCCTCCAAGGCAAAGGCCTTGCCGACCTTGATTGCGTGATTCTTGCCAACTTTCTCCTCCAAGTTTTCCCCGACCGAAATTTGCTCATTCTTCGTGACTGTCTTCTTGCGGTTTTCGCCAACGCTGATGGTCTCGTCCTTGGCTATCGTCAAGTCACGTTTTCCACCGACGTCCTTGGTTTCATTCTTGCCCACGGTCAGGCTGCGATTGTCTCCAATGCTGACGGTTTCGTTTTTTGCGACGTCTTCCGACCGGTTGTTACCAATGGAGATGGTTTCGTCGTGCCCCACGCTCTCGCTGCGGTCATTGCCTACGCTGGTGGTTTCGTCGTGTTCTACCTTCTTGGTTCGGTCGTGGCCCACCGAATGGGTCTCGTCGTTCTCGACTTCGATGTCCTGGTTCTTCTCCGCGTGGATGAAAAGTTGTTCACTGCCCTTCTTGTCCTCCAACCGGATCTCGTTAAAGTTGGCACCACCTCCGCCTTTGCTGGAACGACTCTTGAGTCCGCTCTGCGTCTTGTTGGCAGGCAGTTCGTACGGCGGAACTTGATCCGCGTTATAGACGCGACCGGTGATGATGGGGCGGTCCGGGTCGCCTTCCAGAAATTCAATGATCACCTCCTGGCCCATGCGCGGGATGTGAATCGCACCCCAAGTTTTTCCCGCCCAATACTGCGAAACCCGCACCCAGCAGGAAGAATTCTGATCTGATTTATCATGCCGGTCCCAGTGGAAATGCACCTTCACCCGCGCGTGTTCGTCCGTGTGAATCTCCTCGCCCGCCGGCCCGACGACGATGGCCGTCTGCGGCCCTTGGACAATCGGCTTGGGGGTCAATCGCAATGGCCGGAATTGTTGCGCCTTGTCAATGCAGGTGAACGTGCATGAAAAAAATTCTCCCCCGGTGCCGCCGCTCGCGTATTCGCCGCAATCCACATGCAAGGAAACTCCGGTCAGCAGGTACTCACGGTTCTGGTCGGGGCGCGGGTGGCTTTTCAATTTGAACGTGCAGCCCGCCGCCAGCCCGCGCGCGCTGGCCTGGCCGCGCAGCGTTTCATATTGGCTCTGCAATTCCTCCAGCCGTACGTCCGCCAGCCGCTGCCCATCGGCGTGCTCGACATACTCACCGGGGTAATCGTAAATCTCAAACTGCGCCTTCCCATATTTGCGCGTCACGTTCGTGGAGGCGAGCAGAGAAGTCTTCGGTTTCTTGAAATCAAAATCCTGCAACACCGAAGCCACCGGCTGCACTTCCTTTTCCATGGTCCAATCGGTGACGACTTCGCGCCCGCCACCGCCTTTCTCCACCTCGTTGAACACGACCTCCGCATATCCGGGAAACGCATTATGCGCGCTAGTTGAATCTGCGATCACCAGGATATGTTTCCCGTCCTTGTGCTCGAAGTGGTAATAAATCCCCTCCTGCTCCATCAAACGGCTGACAAAGTTAAAATCCGTCTCGCGATATTGCACGCAGTATTCCCTCGGGGAGTAAGTGCCGGAGAGTTTGAGCTGATAATCCGAAAAACCGCGATCCTTGAAAACCTGTTCAAGGATGTCCGGCGTGGATTTATCCTGGAAGATCCGGCAGTCCGACGTGCGCGTCAGAAACCACAGCCACGGCACGATGGTCGCCCGGTAATGCGCGTGCCCGCCTTGATTGGCCACTTGCACAAAGCGGCTTACGAACCCGTGAAAATAACGTTTCTCCTTCTGCCCGACATCCAGCCGGAGCGTGACCTCGTGGCCGACGACCTTGTCGAAATCCACCTTGCCGTCTTCGCTGCTCAATTCCACGTCAATCTGAAACAGCCGGCTCACCGGCTCCTCCGCGATCAGGGAACGCACCGCCAGCACGTCCGCGCCCAGCGCGGTCTTGATCGCCAACATGCGATGGTCTTGTTTCATTGCCATGGATCAGCCCTTACAGTTTTGATAACAAACGCCATTCTAAATAGCAACGGTCAATTCGACAACGACGCCGGATCAAAAACCAAACGGTCCCAGGATGCGTCTGACGTGGGGGCGATTGGCCGGATAATTGAAATCAATCACGTACTGTTTCGCCTGCCCTTCCAGAAAAATGTTTTTGTTCACCACCGCCTGATGTTGCGAGTGGGTCTGGCTGTAAGCGGGCTGCGGCGCGACCGGCCCGACCAGCGCAATCAGCCGATCTTCAGGCATCAACCGCAGTCGCACGAATGCGTCAAAATCATTTGTCCAGTCCTTGCAAATGGCCAGGTCGGCCCGCAGACAGTGGCGAACATAATTGCCGATCAGTTCTGACATGGGCGTGGCGAACGGTTGTTTTGCCGAGGCCTGTTGCTGCGACAAATCTTGTCGGGCTTCGCGTAGCAAATTCAAAAGCATGGCCTCCTCAAACCAATAAGATGGCTTGCCCGGCCAACCACTGATGGAACTCGGATTTAATTCCAACCCGGCATAATTGCTTCTGCCAAATTGAACCAACCGAACCAAGGTGATGGGGCCGGACAGTTCAAAATAAGTCGGTGGCACGGCAAACGTACGACGTGTCTCAAGGGAGACCGGAAAGCCCTGGTCGTCGGGAAGGATTTTTTCGTTCATACGTCCAAAGTTAAGTTTTCGCGAGTTTGGTTGGAAGTTCTACAACAACTGGGCAGCGGGGCTTGATGCTAATCGCCCACTTGAATTCCGACCAACGGGTCGGTGTTATGGGTTGTATTGATGAGCAACATGGCATCCACCGGCACCCGGATGCAACCGAGCGTTTTACCCCCAAGATCGAGCGGCTCACCGTGGGTTCGTCCGGCGTGGACACCAATGCCAGGACGTCCAGTGACGGCAAACACATGGATGCCAAAGCACCCGTAGGCCGTCGGATGACAAGCGGGTGCCATACCGGCTTCGGCGTGGGCGTTGTAGTGTGACCACTTCCAGATACCGTCAGGCCATGGCCCATTCGATGTGGATGTGGCGTTGTTGTGCGCCGGCCATTCCGCTTGCGGCACCTCAACAAAATTTCCGGTTGTGTTTCCCAGGTAAAGACTGATCCGGCCGCGGCTTCGACTGAATTTCAACCATGACATAATTATTTCTTTCTTCTATTCAAGGATCCGAAAACCTAATCAAACGCATACGTAAAATTTCCATCCTTCACAGAAATATGCACTCGCTTGATGTCGTTGCCCGAAGCGAGGCGCGAAAGAAATTCCCGACCGATCTCCGGCAACATCGTGTTCGTGATCATCGCATCCACCATGCGAGCGCCGCGCTCGAGTTCAGTGCAACGCTGACCAATCAATTCCAGCACGTTGTCATCGTAGGTGAACGGCACCTTGTGGTTTTCCTTCACCCGCTTGCCCACTTTTGTCAGGTTGAGTTTGATGATGCTTTGCAGCACATCCTTGCTGATCGGATAAAACGGCACCACCACCAGACGGTTGAGCAGCGCGTCGGGGAAAACTTTCGTCAGCGGCGTGCGCATCGCCTTCTCCATGCCCTCGGCGCTCGGCATCAGCTCGGGGTCTTTGCACATGTTGATGATCACGTCCTGCGCCGCGTTGCTCGTCAGGATGATGATCGTGTTTTTGAAATCAATGTATTTGCCCTCGGCGTCCTCCATCCAGCCCTTGTCGAAAACCTGGAAGAAAATTTCATGCACGTCATGATGCGCCTTCTCCACTTCGTCCAGCAGCACGACGCTGTAAGGCCGACGACGCACGGCTTCGGTAAGGATGCCGCCCTCGCCGTAACCCACGTAGCCGGGCGGCGAACCTTTGAGTGTGGAAACGGTGTGTGCTTCCTGGAATTCGCTCATGTTGATCGAAATCATGTTCTGCTCGCCACCGTAAAGCGCCTCCGCCAAGGTGAGCGCGGTTTCGGTTTTGCCGGTGCCGCTGGGGCCGACCAGCATGAACACGCCGATGGGTCGGTTGGGATTGTCTATCCCCGCGCGGCTCGTCTGCACGCGGCGGGCAATCGTGTCCAGCGCGTGCCGCTGGCCGATGACGCGTTTCTCCAGCGTGTCCGCGAGCCGCAACACCTGCTCGACTTCGTTCTTCACCATGCGGCCCACGGGAATGCCGGTCCAGTCGGCGACCACGCTCGCGATGGCGGCGGCATCTACGCTCGGGAAAATCAGCGGCGACTCGCCTTGGAAAATTTTCAATTTCTCCTGAAGCTCCTTCAACTCGGCCAGCAGCTTGTCACGTTCTTCGGGTGTGAGCGGAGCAATGGCGTCCGCCGGTTTCATTTCATTGGGCTTGGCTTCGATGGTCGAGCCAGCCGCACGCAGCTTGGAGCGGAGGTCGAGGATTTTGCCGACCAGCTCTTTTTCCTCGGCCCAATGTTTTTCGAGATCAACCAGTGCGGCCTTTTCCTTCGCCAGTTTTTCAGCGACATCGGCAGTCCGTTGTTTGTGGTCGAAGCCAACGGCACTTTCCTTGCCCAACATGGCGGACTCGGTTTCCAACGCCTGGATGCGGCGACGGCAATCATCCACTTCCGGCGGCACGGCGTGCTGGCTCACGGCCACACGCGCAGCAGCGGTATCTATCAGGCTGACGGCCTTGTCGGGCAACTGGCGGCCGACGATGTAGCGGTGCGACAAGCGCACAGCTCCGTCAATGGCTTCGTCAAGCACCTGAACTTTGTGATGCTTTTCAAATGGCACCATCACCGCGCGTAACATGCGGATGCACTTGGCTTCGTCCGGTTCTTCGACCTTAACCGTTTGAAAGCGCCGGGTGAGCGCGGGATCTTTTTCAATGTGCTTCTTATATTCATCCCACGTCGTTGCGGCGACGGTGCGCAGCGTGCCGCGAGCAAGCGCGGGCTTGAGCAAATTCGCGGCATCACCAGTGCCCGCCGCGCCACCGGCGCCGATGAGCGTGTGAACTTCGTCAATG
>JANYDP010000071.1 GCA_025363535.1 Verrucomicrobiota bacterium
GGCCACTCGGCGAATTGTCCGATGGCAGCAACAAACGCAGGACAGGAGAAACTAAGCCAGTGTCCGCAATGCGGCATGAAGCTGATCAAGAAGCCATGACGGACGCGCGGAAAAGTTTGATTGAACATTTTTGCGTTTCAGGCATCAATGATGGGCGTGCGGTATTTCAGGAACATCATTTTTGGTCTGGCAGCTTTCCTCTGGCTGCCAGTTTCCGCACATTGCCAGCTTGAGGCTGTCCCCGGCCTCGAATTTCTCCGGTGTGTTTCTGACAGTCAAAATTCCAATGGCAACTGCAACGACAGCGGCTGTTGCTCCGTTGAAAAGTCTCAATACAAGTCCGAACAAAAGCGCGTCTCGCTTCCATCGCCCGATTTTCTCCCTGTGCCGCTCACGCCGATTGTTGACGTGGCGAACAGTCTGCCGGCTGAAGTCAGCGTTGGCATCCTGACGGCTGCGCCGCCGCAGTTGCTCAAAACCTGGCATTTCACTTCCCGCGCGGCACTTCCAGCCCGTGCTCCTTCCATTGCTTCGTAAATAATCCCGTCCGGGATTTTCCTCATTCGTCCGCAGCGTGAGTCCACGCTTTGGATTTCCGTTTTCCCATTTCGGTTTGTCCGTTTGATTTTTATGAAGCGAAAGATTTGTTGCAGTTTGCCACTGGTTCTGGCGGTGGCGCTTGGAAGCGCGGTCGCGTTTCCAGCGAAAGGCCAGGACACGAATGCCGTTCCCAGCACGAATGTGCTAACGCTCGACGCAGCCATTCGTCTGGCGCTCGAAAACAATCCCGGAATCCGAGTGTTGGCGGCGGACATAGCGGCAGGGCGAGGCGAAGTGACGACGGCGAAGACGTGGCAGAATCCCGAAGTCTCAATCGCGCCGGGCTTCAAGTCGGTGCGCGATCCCTCGGACACGATGTTTCACGGGGATTTCGGATTGGAGCAAACCTTTGAGTGGCCGGGCAAACGCGCGTTACGCCGAGCCGTCGCCGAAAAAAATGTCGCCGTGCGCCAGCTTGCGCTTGCGGGATTCCGCTCGCAACTCGCCATTCAAGTTCGCCGCGCTTACTACACGTTGCTGGCGACGCGCGGAGTTGTTGAACTGCGCGAACAACGGCTGGCCCTCTCCAAATCGTTCGTGGATGCGGCGAAGAAAAAGATCGAGGGCGGTTTTGCACCAGAGTTTGAGGCGACCAAGGCGGAGGTTGAAGTTGTGGCTGCGCAGCGGGTTCTGCGTGATGCACAAGCACGGCACGACGCGGCTCGCGTGATATTGAACACGCTCATGGGCCGGAAGCCGACCGAGCCACTCGCGGTGACGGGCGCGCTCGGCGATGGCGTCGCGTTGCCCAACCAATCTGCGCTGTTGGAGCAAGCGTTGGCGCAGAATCCGAGTGTCAAAGTTCAGGAGGCGGAAGCGGAACGCACGGGCTTGAGCCTGCAATCCATCCGCAAATCACGACTGCCGGATTTCAAAGTTGGTCCGAATCTCGAATACACGCGCGACGAACAGACTGTCGGGTTCGGCGTAAGCCTGCCGCTGCCGTTTTGGGACAAGAAAAAGGGCGAGATTGCCACGGCGACTGCCACGCAGGAGAAGGCATTGGCCGAGTTGGAAAAATTGCGTCGTGAAATTCTGCGCGACGTGACCACCGCTTCGCAGAATCTTACTGCGGCGAAAGATTCCCTCACGTTCTACACGCCTGCATTACGCGACAAGCTCAAGACCGCGCTTGATGCTGCTGCGCAAAACTACGCGGAAGGCCGGATGCCGTTGCTGCTCTATCTCGAATCGCAGCGCACTTATTTCGACACGCAGGCCGATTACTTCGAGACGCTGCAAAAACTCTTTGAGGCGCAGGCGGAACTGGAATCCGCCGCCGGCGCTTCGCTTGACCAACTCTCCCAACCCCGAACCGAACCCAAATGAATTTTCCCATGAAGAAACTGATTGCATTCACATTGCTCGCCGCCGCCTTGACAGGTTGCGGCAAAAGGGACGCCGTTGAAGCCAAGGCGGAATCCAAATCCGAGGCCAAGCCTGACGAGAACATCGTCACGTTGACGAAAGCGAATCTGGCGCACATCGAACTGAAAACGGAGGCGGCGCAGTTGGGTAGCCTTGGCATGACGTTGAAGGCCGCTGGCCGGGTCAGCGCAAACTTGAACAAGTCCGCCAAGGTCACGACGACTCTGGAAGGGCGGTTGGTCAAACTCAACTTTGACCTGAACGACCGGGTCAAAGCGGGTGAAGTAACG
>JANYDP010000086.1 GCA_025363535.1 Verrucomicrobiota bacterium
CATCAGCACCTCGGCGGATTTCGGCGCCGGCACGCCCGTCGATCTGCTGTTGACGGTGACGGTCGCCGGAGGGCCCACGTTTAAGCTCGGCGTCACGCCGCCGTCCACGCCGCCTTTTTCCGTGACGGGAACTCTGGCCGCCGGCGACGCGCAGCAAACCGGGCGGCTGGTTCGCACCGGCGCCCCTAGCACGTGCGCCGCGCCCAAGACCTGTCCCGGCCCAAACACAACCGTGGGCGCGCGTTTTTTTGATTCCTACTCCTTTACGAACTCCGGCAGCGTGAGCGCCTGCATTACGGTTTCACTCGCTGATACGACAATGAGCGGCAATGCCTTTTGCGTCGCCTACTCGGGCAGTTTCGACCCGGTGAATCTCTGTACGAATTACCTGGCGGACATGAGCGTAACCGATGAATTGACGACGATGTCGTTCAGCGTTGGGGCGGGCGCGACGTTTGTGGTGGTGGTCCACGAAATCACTCCAGGCGCCGGCGTGCCGGGCTACACGCTGACTGTCGCCGGGCTTCCGCCAGCCACTTCGAACAACGGCGGCCCGTGCAATTCGACGGATTTGGCGGTGACCGCGGGAGCCGTTTTTTCCCCAACCGACTGCACGGCCACTTTCACGGCCACTGTGCAGAACAACGGTCCGCTCGCCGCGACCAACGTGCGGTTGACTGATTTGCTTCCGTCCAACGCCACATTCGTTTCGGCCATTGTGCCCAACGGTTGGGCCGGCGTCACACCGCCCGTTGGCGGCACGGGAACGGTGACCTTCAGCACGGCGAATCTCGCGAACGGCGGGACCGCGAATTTCACCGTCGTGGCGCTTTTGAACGCAACCGCGCAAGCCAATGGAATCTTTACCCACACCGTCGGCGTTTCGGCGCAGGAGGCCGACTCCAGCACCGGGAATAATTCAGCAACCGCCACGGCGATTGTGACGGTGCCGGGACAGCCGTCGCTTTTGACTTCGCCGGCGTCCGGTTCAATCGGCGCGTCGATTCCATTGAGCATCGTTGCGGCAGCGGGCAACGTCAATGTTCCACAAACACTCTCGATTCAAATCTCCGGCGTGCCGGTGACGGCAACCCTCTCGGCGGGAACGAACAACGGCGGCGGCGTGTTCACGCTCACACCAGCCCAGTTAACGGGCTTGAGCATCACGGATTCCGACGCGGAAATGTTCGCGCTGACCGTGGCCCTGACCGGAACGGCGGCCAATGTGTGCGCCTCCGCGGTAACGACAACGGTGATGCTGAACGTGGATGTGGGACCGGTGTTCTTGAGCGCCCCATCGGCAGCGCCCGTGATCGCACCGGGGCTGATCTCGACAGCCGAGGTGTCGGGCGTGACCGTCCAATTCACGGCGACCCCCAGCCCGGCGGACACACTCGTCACCTGGAACTTCGGCGACGGCTCACCCAAAGTTCAAGGCAACAGCGTCCAACATCTGTACGCCACCGCAGGTGGCTTTACAGTGATCGCCACCGGGCAGAACGCGCGCACGGACATCACCACCAGCGCAACAATTTCGCTCACCATCGCGGATGCGAAGACGCTCTCGGCGACAACCAGCCTGACGAAGACGAAGGCCGCGATCAAGCTCTCGACGGCCAAAAATTCGCTCACGCTCAGCACGTCTTTCCCGCTGACGAGTCCTGCGAAATTAATGGGCGGCGAAATCGTGACGTTCGCGATCAACGGATTGAACGAGACTTTCGTGGTCAGCTCCAAGGGCAAGGCGGCCAGCGCCGACGGCAGTTGCCAATTCAAGATTACGGCGGCCAGCAAAACAAAGGGCGGAATGGGATTGTTGAGTGTTAAATTGTCCGGAAATATCCAGGCGAAATTATTCAGCGGCGTGGCGCTAAATGCCTCGGGCTTTCCAACAAAAATCGTGGTTCAAACAAACTACCTGAACACGCCGTTCAGCGTCGTCCTTCCTGTGGTTTTCAAGAAAACCAAGACGGGGGCGATGGCGGGCGTGACGCAGGCGAAATGAGAAGGGTGGATGAAAACGGCTGGGGCGAACGAATTGACAAATTTAGAAGCGTCTGTGTACAATGCGCCTGTGGAAATGGAGGCACGCCAAATGGGAAAAATAGCAGCACGATACAATGGCGCAAAAGAGGCATTTGTAACGCCAAAATGGAAG
>JANYDP010000101.1 GCA_025363535.1 Verrucomicrobiota bacterium
GCCTGATCGCGGTCGAGGGGCTGGATGGTTCCGGGAAATCCACGCAGATCTATCTGCTCAAACGCTGGCTCGAAGCCGAGGGCGCACGCGTCTATTTCAGCGAATGGAATTCCTCCGAGATCGTGAAGTCGGCCACGAGCAAGGGCAAGAAGCGCGAGCTGCTCACGCCCACCACCTTCAGCCTCATTCACGCGACGGACTTTGCGGATCGTTACGAGCGGCATCTGCTCCCGTTGCTGCGCGCCGGTTATATCGTGCTGTGCGACCGCTACATTTTCACCGCTTTTGCCCGCGACGTGGTGCGTGGTTGTCCCCCGGCGTGGGTGCGTGGGCTTTACAATTTTGCCGCGCGGCCGGATATGACGTTTTTCTTCAAGGCCGATCTGGAGGTTTCATTAAACCGGATTCTGGACGGGCGGCCCAAGCTGAAATTTTTCGAGGCGGGCATGGATATGCGTCTGTCCACCGATCCGTATGAGAGCTTCCGGATTTTCCAAGGCCGCGTGCTGGAGCAATATCTGGCAATGAGCACGGAGTTCAATTTCTTCGTGATGGACGCAAACCAGCGCGTGGAGGCGCAGCAGGGCATCGTCCGGCAGATCGTCAGCCAGCGGATTAATCTGGCGCGGTTCAAGCGGAAAAGTTTTCTGCCGCTGCCGCCCTCCTCGCCGCCAGACAAAAAATCTGTGGAAGTGGACGACGAGGCTGAAGCATGAAAAAGCGAAACAACAACCAGATCGTGATTCCGCCGGCCACCGTCCGCCGTTTTTACGGGCACGGGATTCCGGGGGTTGAACTCGATGAACTCGTGGGCAAGCTGATCGTGGTGGAAGGTGCGGACGGTTCGGGCCGCTCGACGCAGATCGCGCGGCTGGTGGAGTGGCTGGAAACCAGCGGCCACGCCACGGTGCAGGTGGGGTTGAAGCGCTCGACGCTCGTGAGCGAGGAACTGGAGCGGGCGCAGAATGGAAACATTCTGAGCCACACGACGCTGAGTTTGTTTTACGCGACGGATTTTGCGGACCAACTGGAGAACATCATCATCCCTGCACTCAAGGCGGGGTTCATCGTGCTGGCGGACCGTTACATCTACACGCTCATGGCCCGCGACATGGTGCGCGGCATGGACGAGGCGTGGTTGAAAAACGTCTATGGCATCGCGCCCGTGCCGGACGCGGTTTTTTATTTTTCCATCGAGGCCGAGGAACTCGTGCAGCGGAACCTGTCCAAGAACGCCACGCTGGATTACTGGGAGAGCGGGATGGACATCGGGCTTTCGCGCGACGTGTTCGACAGCTTCGTGCAATACCAGACGAAGATGCAGTCCGCCTTCCGCAAGCTGCAAAAATCCTACGGCTTCACCATCGTGGACGGGAACCGCTCGGTGGACGACATCACGCAGGAGCTGCGCAAAAAAATCGGCGCCGTGCTGGCGGGGAAGTGAGCAAGACCTGAAACGCGAAACGGGATGAGTGAAATTCACGGATCACGTTGCACGCATCAAGTTTCAGGCGAGTCCCAGATTTTTCAAGATGCGCGACGTCGAGTGCGGTTTGTTGAGCGTGTAGAAATGAATTCCTGGCGCGCCGTTCTTCAATAAGTCCGCGCACTGTTTCGTGGCGTATTCGATTCCGAACTCCCCGGCCGCCGCATCGTCATCACCGATTTTGTCGAGCTGGGCGGCGAGCGTTGCAGGAATTTTTGAACCGCACAGCGCGGTGAAGCGTTTGATCTGCGGGCCGCTCAAAATGGAGATGATGCCGGGCACGATCGGAACATTTACGCCGAGCTTTTTCGTCAGGTGATCGCGGAACTGGTAGAAGTCCGCGTTGTCGAAAAATAATTGCGTCAGCACGAAGTCCGCGCCCGCCTGGATTTTTTCCCGGAGATAACCCCAGTCCGTTTCCTTGCCGGCCTTGCACGCGACGTGGCCTTCGGGAAAACCCGCCACGCCGATGCTGAAGCCGTTTTGCTCGCGGATGAATTTGACCAGTTCACGCGAATACTCGAAGCCGCCGGGTGTCTTGGTGAATTCGCCGCCACCGGGCGGATCGCCGCGCAGGGCGAGAATATTTTTGACGCCGAGGGCGCGGATCTGGGCAAGGAGTTCGCGAACCTGTTCCTGCGTGTGGTTGACGCAGGTCAGATGCGCGACGGCGGTGAGTCCATGCTGTTTCTGGATGCGATCCACGATCAGCAGTGTCTTGTCGCGCGTGCTGCCGCCCGCGCCGTAGGTGACGGAACAGAAATCGGGCTTCAATTCCATCAGCGCGGGGATCGTTTTCTCAAAAAGAATCTTGTCGCCCTCGTCGGTCTTGGGCGGGAAAAATTCAAACGAGATGACCGGCTGGGCGACGGCACGTTTTGCGGCATAGATGTCTCGGATGAATTTCATAATATCAACGTATTCGGATATGATGATGTCAAAAAAAAGAAGCGTCAACAATTATTTTAGCCAGACATGAAAATGGTGGGCGCGACAGGGGTCGAACCTGCACGGATTGCTCCACAGGATCCTAAGTCCTGCGTGTCTGCCAATTCCACCACGCGCCCACAAGGGAAAAGCATTGCCGGAAAGGACGGCTTGGGCAAGCGCAGGGTTTTGTCCGCAAACGCCGTTGCCTTTCCGTGGCCGGCTCATTAGCTTGGGCAAAACAATCGTGAACACCACCGAGTCCAGATACGTCGAGAAAAAATCCTACCTCTCCCGCCATTCGCACGAACTCGTCGTGGCCCAGCGCGAATCACAGGAACGGCTCGCCCAGGAATTCAACGACGACTGGTATCGCTCGGCGAAAGAGGAGTGGCCCAAGTTTGTTCACTATCTGACGGGGACGTGCGGAATAAAATTTCACGGCCGCGTGCTGGAGATCGGCGCGGGGGGCGCGTGGTTCAGCGCGGAACTGTCCAAGTTGCCGAACGTGGTCGAGATCACCACCACGGACTACTCACCGAAGCTGTTGCAGGAGCAGGCGCCGAAAGTTTTCAAGCTGCTCAACGCCAAAGGCGCGAAGATCACGCGGATGCCGGCGGATTTTTATGCGCTGGGTTTTCCGGCCAACCACTTCGATTACGTGGTGTGTTCCTCGGTGTTGCACCGCACGGCCAACATGGTGTCGGTGTTGCGCGAGATGAAGCGCGTGCTTAAGCCGGGCGGGCGGCTGGTGGCGATCCGCGAGCCGGTCTGGCCGCTGATGAAGTTGCAATCACGCGCCAAAGCCCGCGCCCAGTTGGTTGCGGCGGGAACGCCCGATCCGTTTTATTCGTTGGCGGATTACCGGGAGTTTTTTCTGCAAGCCGGGCTGACGCTGGAAACGCGCCGCGTGAATCTCTCGCGCGGTTTCAAATATTACGTGAACAAGATCGTCAACGGCCTCACCCATGCCCGCTATGCTTTCGTGAGCACGAAGCGGACGAAGTCGTAGAGTTTTCTCAAAGCCCTGTCCCAGCACCGGAGGTGCGGAAGAAAGTAGCCCACGGCGTGAGCCGTGG